>VBAB01000464.1 GCA_005888525.1 Alphaproteobacteria bacterium | reverse complement strand
GAACGTGGACGGAATTTGCAGGAACAGCATGCCGTTGCCGTGCTCTTGCAGGAAATGCTGCACCGGCACGACGTTCCTGAGATAAGCCATCCAGATGTCGGCGCCGTAGAGCCACGACGTGGCCGCCACGAGCGCGGCCGTCGTCGCCGCCGCGGCGACTATTGTACGCCAGCGCCCCGACGCCATCAGGACAAGAGGGAGCACCAGCCCGAGCTGCGGCTTGATGGTGAGGATGCCGAACAGCACTCCGGCCAGCACGGGCCGACGGTCCAGGTTGACGAGACCGCCGATCAGCAGCGCGGCCGTGAAGAAGCCGTTCTGGCCGATGAGGACGTTGACGGCGACGGCCGGAGCGACCGCAACGAAGAGCAGGTGCTTGCGCTCGACCCCGCCGGCCGCGGCCGCGTAGAGGAAGAGCGCAAAGCCGCCCAGCGTCCACAGCACGAAGGCCGGAAGATAGGGCATGAGCCCGAACGGCCAGATGAACAGCAGGACGTGGGGCGGATACGACCAGAAATAGCTCTCCGTGATGCCGATGAGCGCGCGCAACAGGTCGTTGTAGACGCGAAAGTCGAACCAGGCCGCCGGGCCCTCCGCCAGCGCCGAGCGGCCCCCCATCCAGGTGTTGAGGAAGTCGCGGCCGATCGCCGTGCCGCCGAAGCCGTCGACAGACGGCGTGAAGAACGACGGCGCCGGCGAGAACAGGAAATAGGCGATCTCGACCGATGCGAACATCGCGCAGCCGATGACCGCGAGCAGGGTGTAGAAGTCCGGCCCTGGCGCCGGCAGGGCGAGCTTGTGAGCCAGGGCGTCCAGCAGGGCATGCACGCGCGCGAAGAGCTCTCTGTGGGCGCCGGCGGCCTCGCCCGTCGCTTCGCGCGCCGAGAACACTACGGCTCGGCGCAGCGCGAAGACGAGGAGAAAGCTCACGCCGGCAGCCAGGATCTTGGCCGGCAAGGCAGAGGCACCTGCGAGATCGGTCGCCGCCGCGATGACGATTGCCGTGGCGGCCATGCCGCTCACGCCCGTGACGGCGAACTCGCTGAACAGGCGCGCATGGGCCTTGTCGGTGGCGCGGGCATCGAACACGAAGCGGACCGACAGCAGGTAGTGCAGAACTGTTCCGGCCGCGTAACCCAGCACGCCGGCCAGCGGTGGCCACACCGCCAGGCTCGTCAGGGCGAGATAGAGCGCGAAATCCAGCGCCAGCGCCAATGCGCTCACCAGCGTATAGCGCGAGAGCTGCGGTGCGATGGAGGCGAGCCCGTGCAGACGGACCGGCATCGATTGCGTGAACGCGAGGCGCGCCGGATTGGATCGGCTTTGCGCGCTGTCGGCCACGCCGTGCATCATCGGCTCAACGCGCACCGATGCGGGCCGGCACCATGCGCAGGCTCTGGAGCGCCTCGCGCTCGCCCGCCGCGCCGGCTTCGTGGTACTCGGCGTCCTCGTTGACGTTCCACACGTCATATAGGGTTTCGCCCGCCATGATGTTCTTGACGGTGAGCATGGCCGTCATCATGGCGTGGTCCTGGTTGTTGTACTTGTGCATGCCGTTGCGGCCCACGA
Organism: Alphaproteobacteria bacterium; assembly: GCA_005888525.1. Classification (GTDB taxonomy): domain Bacteria; phylum Pseudomonadota; class Alphaproteobacteria; order Rhizobiales; family Hyphomicrobiaceae; genus AWTP1-13. The sequence goes on along the minus strand of VBAB01000464.1, from coordinate 5,433 downwards.
GATGCAGCGTCGGGAACCGCTCGGCCAATTCGCTGCGGATCTCCTCGACGTTCTCCTTGTAGCTCTCGTCGTAGACGGGATAGGCCTTCTTCTGGCGCACGACGCACCCGTCCTTGACCTCGTCCTCGGTGGCAAGGCCGATGATGGCGAGCTCCTTCTTGGCGAGCGCGATCAGGTCGGCATCGGAGGCGTTCCACAGCCCGTCGCCCTCGAAGCAGAAATATTCCAGCCCGAGGCACGCGAGCTTGCTGTCCGGCACCATCTCGGGCGACCAGGAGCGGAAGTTCTGGATGCGGCCGACCTTGACGCTCGGCTCGTGGATGTAGATCCAGTTGTCGGGGAACAGGTCGGGCTTGTCGACGATCAGCGCCACGGTGAGGAAGTCGCGATAGCGCAAGTTCTCGGCGGCCGCCTTGCAGGCCGGCAGCGGGCGGATGCTCGACACCAGCTCGCGGATCGGGGCCGAGGAGATGACGTGCCGTGCCGAGAACGGCTTCCATTGTTCATCGGACGTGATGACGCCGATCGTCCACATGCCGAGCCGGTCGTTCCAGCGCAAGCTCTCGAGCCGCGTGCCCATGTGAATGCGGCCGCCGCGCTGCTTGATCTTGGCCGCTGCCGCGTCCCACATCATGCCGGGTCCCTTGCGGGGATACTGGAACGACTCGATCAGCGTCTTGATCTGTTGGCCGCCCTTCTTCGGCGCGGCGCCGCGCGGCAGCGAGTTGCGCAGCGCGTTCGACATCGCGCTCCACAAGTCGAGGCCCTTGATGCGCTGCGCCGCCCAGTCGGCCGAGATCTCGTCGCAGCTCATGCCCCACACCTTCTCGGTGTAGGTCTTGAAGAAGATCGAGAACAGGCGCTCGCCGAACTGGTTGGCCACCCAGTCGTGAAAGTTCTCGGGGTTGGCGGTGGGGAAGGCCTGCTTGTGCAGAAACGACAGCACGCACAGCGCCGATTCCACGTAGCCCAGGTTGTTCAGCGCCTCGAAGGCCTTGAGCGGATAGGAGAAGTAGCTGCCGTTGTAATAGATGCGCGACAGCCGCGGGCGCTCGATGAAGTCGTCGGGCAGAATCTCTTTCCAGAGATCGACGACCTCCTTGGACTTGGAGAAGAAGCGGTGCCCGCCGATGTCGAACAGGAAATCCTTGTAGCTGGCGGTGCGGCTGATGCCGCCCACGTACGTGGGATCGGCCTCGATCACCGTGGTGGGAACGCCGTTCTTGGTGAGCAGATAGGCGGCTGTCAGCCCGGCCGGCCCCGCGCCAACGACAAATACGTCCGAATGGGACATGGGGCTAACCTCGACTCGACTACCAGCGCCGCCACGTTCCGGACGGAGACCCTGGCGCAATGCCGAAGTCGCTCCCACCGTCCCCAACGCGGGGCTGACGATAGGGAGAAAGGCTGAAGAATCCCTTGCGGGGCGGGGACCGGCCGATGCGTCCTGCGCATCATTTACGGGGTCCTAATGCGCCGCGCCTATGCTCCATCCGTCATCCCGGCCGACGTGCACAAGCGCGCAGAGCCGGGATCTGGCCGCACGCGCCGGTGCCTGCCGCAAGATCCCGGCTCGCGCTGCGCGCGGCCGGGATGACGGGTGGGATAGGGATGGGGCGGCGGCGATGGCGGTGCTGGTTTCGCGAAGAGTGCTGCCGAGCTTGCCGGCGCTCGGCCAATGGGCCGCCACGCCACTCAGCCTGGCGCTGCTCGCAACCGTCTTCCTCATCATCGCCACGCTGGCGGGCCCCGGACCGTCGCTCTCCGATTGGCTCGGCGACACCGACGACGCCGTGCGGCTCGTCACGGTGCGCGAGCTCCTCGACGGTGCCCCCTGGTTCGACACGACGCTGCCGCGCATCGGCGCGCCCGAGCCACTCGTGTCGCACTGGTCGCGCTTGATCGACCTGCCGCTGGCGGCCCTGATCGGCACCCTTACACCGCTCCTCGGCCCGGAGCGGGCGGAGCTGGCGACGCGCATCGTCTGGCCCACGCTCCTGTTCTTCGCCCTGACGCTGATCGTCGCCCGCGAGGCCCACCGGCGCGCCGGTCCGGTGGGCGCCGCGTTCGCGGTGATGCTCGTCGCCACCTCGACCCTCGCGTTGGCGCAGTTCAGGCCCGGCCGCATCGATCACCACAATGCGCAGATCCTATGCGCCGTCGCAGGGCTCATCTTCCTCGTTCGCAGCCTGGACGACAGGCGCGCGGGCTGGATCGCCGGCATCTTGCTTGGCCTGGGCCTCGGCATCGGCTTTGAGGCGATCGCGCTGGTGGTGCCGGCGCTGGGGCTCGCTGCCCTGGCGGCCGTCTGGCGGCAACGGGGCGACTCGAAGCCAAATGGGGGCGGCGTCGCGCGTGCCGCGGCAGCAGCGGCGGCGACGCTGTTCGCAGTCCTGGCGGTGACCATTGCGCCGTCGCGATGGCTCGACGTGCACTGCGATGCGCTGTCGCTCAACCTCGTGCTCCTCGCCGCTTGCGGTGCCGGCGCGCTGTGGGCGGCAACGACGTCGAGCGGCAGGCCGAGCCACCGTTTGGCGATCCTGGCCGCTGGCGCGGCGGCCGGCGCCGGCCTTTACACGGGCCTGGAGCCGGCCTGCCTCGCGGGGCCCTTCGGGCAATCGAGCCCGGCTCTCAAGTCGCTCTGGCTCGACCACGTGATGGAGACCAAGAGCATGCTCTGGCTCGGCGCCAGCCATCCCGCGCCGGCGCTGGCAGCGGTGGGGTTCGTGCTTGCCGGCGCCGCTGCGCAGATCGCCCTCTGGCGCTGGCAGCCGGACCTGCGCACAGGGCTGGCCGCGGCGTTCGTCATGATGGCTGCCCTGCTGGGGTGCTGGCAGATCAAGCTGATGCCCTACGCCAGCTGGCTCGCCGCCGTGCCGCTCGCCGTATGGGCGGCCGAGCTCGGCGGGACCACCTCGCTGTCGGCCCCGGTGGTGCGCCTCGCGGCGGTCGTGCTGCTGAGCCAGGCGACGCTCGATGCGGCCTTCGGTGCGCTGCTGTCGCCGCTGCAACGGACGGGCGAACATCCCTCCACGCCAATCGAAGCCGCGGACCCGCGCCGGCCCTGCTTCCGCTCTGCCAATGTCCGCGGCCTAGCCACCCTGCCTGCCGGACTGGTGGCCGGCGACATCGACCTCGGCCCCTACATCGTCGCGCTGTCGCCGCACCGGGTCGTGGCAGCGCCCTATCATCGGCTCGAGCAGGGCATCCTAGCCAACCAAGCCATCATGGACGGCACGCCGGAACAGGCGCTGCGCACCATCGAGGCGCTAGGCGTGCACTACGTGGCCCTGTGCGCGGAGCCACCCGGCGACAAGGGTTCCAAATCGGACGGGCGAGCACCATCGCTGCGCGCCCGGCTGCTCGACGGTGGCCGCCTCGCTTTCCTGCGCGAGCTGGCTTTGCCGGCCAATACCGCCATCAGGGTCTGGAAGGTCGTGCCGGCGCGCTGACGAGCGCCGATCAGAGTGGAAAGCGGCCCTTCGTCTTCACGACCGATTCGAGCGAGACGGCGTTGGGGCAATAGTCTTTCCAGGCGGCGTCGCCGGAACGTGCAGCCAAGTCCTTCTTGCACTGCGACTTGTCATTGCAGCAGGCGCAGGTTTTCTCGAGATCGCGCATTAGGCCATGACCGATGCGCTCCACATCCGATCGGGAGAGGCCGAGCGCAGCCATGCGCCGATAGAGCAAATCGGCGGCGTGCGGTCCCTTGGCGGCAAGATCCTCGAGGTCTCGGCCGGTCATGCCGAACTCGCCGGCCATATGCTCCAGCTCGTCGCGCGGCAGACTGCCGAGCTCGTCGTGGTAGCGCCACCAATCGTACAAGCGCGTGAGGAAGCTCGCGGTGGGTGCGGCGGCTTCATGTTCTGCTGGCTTCGACATGAGGATTCTCCCTGCTATTGCCAACAGTTTGCCTTGCCTGCAGGGAAGCGCCTTGATCGAGGTCAAGCCGCAAGCCGATATTTCAAGCCGTATGTCATTCGCGCACCCGCGGCACAGCGATAAGATTTCGTGATGGGCGCGGCTCGGCTCAGCCACGGCACCTGTCGTTGGAAGACCGCCAGCATTGCGCATGCTATCAATTGGGTGGGCTAATGACGTCCCGATGATCCTTAAAGACGTCGGGTGCCAGCGCATGCTGATTCGGAATTTACCGAAGCTGGGGAGTTTGCCACCAATGGTACAGACGCCGGTCGCGAGCCTCGACGCCGCCGCCATCCGGGTTCATCGCAATGGCGCGGGCCCTACTCTCGTCCTGTTGCATTGCCTCGGCGTCGACCACGGCTTGTGGGACATCGCCGCAGCCGGCCTGGAGGACAGCTTCACCCGGCAGCTGACGGCGGTGCTCGCGCGCGAACGGGTTACGCGTGCGCACGTCGCCGGCATCTCGCTCGGGGGCCTCGTTGCGCAGCACTTTGCCGCCACCAACCCGGGGATCGTGGATCGCCTCGTCCTGATCGACACCACGCCGCGGTATGTCGATGAAGCGCGCCAAATGTGGGTGCAGCGCGCCCGCGCCGCGCGCACGGCGGGCGTCCCGTCGTTGATCGACGGCCTCTTGAAGATCTGGTTCACCGATGGCTTTGCTGCCGAGAATCCGCCGGCCGTGCGCTATGTGCGCGATCGGTTCGCGAAAGCCTCCGGCGAGGGCTACGCACTGGCCTGCGAGGCCCTTGGCGCCGCCGATTTGCGCCCCCTTGCCGCCAGCATCAAAGCGCCGACGCTCATCTTTTGCGGCAAGGACGAGCTGCCGCCCTTCCAGGACGCCGCCCATTGGCTGCACCAGAACATCAAGGGTGCCCGGCTCGAATGGCTGTCGCCGGCGAAGCACGCCTCGGTGCTGGAGCAGCCGCAGGAATTCGCCGCCCGCACCCGCGCGTTCCTGAAATCCTAGTTGCTGATCACCTTCGCAATCACACGGGACGAGCACATGAAGTTCGGGTTGTTCGGCGGAGCCAAGTCGTCGGGTGAAGGGTCTGTCGGAGACAGCCTGGGCTATCGCAAGTACATCGACTACGTGCTGTACGCCGAGGAGCTCGGCTATCACAGCGTGTTCGTGGTCGAGCACCACTTCACGGGCGTGGGGCAGCTCTCGGCGTCGCTCAATTTCCTGAGCTACCTTGCCGGCCGCACGCAGCGCATACGTCTCGGCACCGCGGTGGTGGTTCTGCCCTGGCACAACCCGGTGCTGCTCGCCGAGCAGGTCGCCACGCTGGACCTGCTGTCCAACGGCCGCTTCGATTTCGGGGTGGGCAAAGGCTACCGCCAGCCGGAGTTCTCGGGCTTCTGCATCCCCATCGAGGAGGCCACCGAGCGCTTCGACGAGGCCATGGCATTCCTGCGCAAGGCCTGGGCCGCCGGCGACCGCTTCTCACACCACGGGAAGCGCTGGCACTTCGACAACATCATCATCGAGCCCCGCCCTGTGCAGCA
>VBAB01000974.1 GCA_005888525.1 Alphaproteobacteria bacterium | reverse complement strand
CCAATGTGGGAGCACGACGAGCTCGGGATGCCGCGCGGCATCTACGGTACACTCAGCCCTTGGGGGACTGACACAGTGAGCTCATAGCCACAACACCTTGCGGCGGAGGTTCAAATCTTCCGACAGGGCCTTGGAGGGCCCGACGTGCGTCACCTGCCCGCGTTCGAGCGCGACCGTGCGATCCGACAGGGCGAGCGCGAGATCGAGGTGGTGATCGACGATCAGGATGGATACCTCCCGCCGCAGCTTGTCGAACGCCTCGAACAGCTCCTCGACCACGGCCGGCGCCAGACCCTCAAAGGGCTCGTCGAGTAAGAGCACCCGCGTGTCACCGGACAGCGCACGGGCAACGGCCACCATCTGCTGCTCGCCACCAGACAAGTAGTCAGCGGGTGAGCGCCAGCGCTCCTTGATGCGAGGGAAGAACGCGAAGATCTTTTCCTCGTCCCAGTATACGCCGGCGTTATTGCGGCGACGCAGGTGGCCGAGCTCCATGTTCTCGGCGACGCTCATGCCCGCAAACAGACCGCGCCCCTGTGGCACATAGGAGATGCCGCGGCGCGTGATCTCGGCCGAGGGGCGGCCGGCCAGCTGCTCGGCCGCCAGCGTGATAGTGCCCCGCGCTGGAGGTGCAATGCCAACGATCGTCTTGAGCACTGTCGATTTGCCCGCGCCATTGCGGCCAAGTAGCGCGACGATCTCTTTCTCGCGCACATCGAAGGTGACGTCTCGCAGGATATGGCTCTTTCCATAGAGTGTATTGACCGCGTGAAGAACGAGCAGCGGCTGCGGTTGGGCCGCTGACAGTCGGACCTTGCCGGCAAGCGCATGCGCACCCGAGCCAATGTAGACCTCTTGCACCTTAGGCGAGGAGCGCGCGGCGAGCTCGAACACGCGGTCGATATCATGCTCGACGAGCAGTACCGGAATGTCGACCGAAATCTGCTTGATGAGACGGCCGACGCGCTCGCGCTCAGCGGCGGCGAGGCCCGCGAGGGGCTCATCGAGCAGCAGGACGCGCGGTTTCGTTGCGAGCGCCAGCGCCATGTCCAGCAGCCGTTGGCCGCCATAGGACAGCGATCCGGCCTCGGCGTGCTCTATGCCAGCGAGCCCCATCGTGCGCATCATCTCGATTGTCTCGAGGTTGACCTGTTTTAGGCCCTCGGCCGCTGCCCAGAAATCGAAGCGCCTGGGATCGCGCGACTGCACGGCAAGCCGGACGTTTTCAGCCACGGTGAGCGCCGGAAAAAGATTGGTAATCTGAAACGAGCGGCCGATCCCGGCCTGGGTGATTGCTCCAGGGGGCAAGCCGCTCACCGGGCGTCCCTCGAGCATGACGCTGCCTGAATCCGGAGTATACATGCCCGAGATCAGATTGAATGCAGTTGTCTTGCCCGCGCCGTTAGGTCCGATTAATGCGTGGAGGGTGCGGTCCTTGACGGCAAAGCTGACGCCCTGCACGGCTTTGATGCCGCCAAAACTCTTGACGATTGCATCCACCGTCAAAATCGCGCCGTCGCGATGATTATTCGGCCTTAGGAACGCGGGCAGTTCGACGGCGCCGGCTTGTCGACCTGCCATCGCGGCCTCCTCGACCGTTCTCGTTCGAAGCGGCGCCAGCAGCCTGTCGCCGAGCCCGACGAGCCCCGTCGGCGAGAACACGATGAAGGCGACGAACAAGAGGCCGAAATAGAGCAGCCAATTGTCCGTGACGCTCGAAAGATAGTCGCGGAAGATAACAAAGAAGAGCGCGCCGAGCGCAGGTCCCAGGAACGAGCGCATTCCGCCGATGATCACCATCGCGAGCAACTCGCCCGAGAAGGCCACCGAGATCGGATCGGCGGAGGTCATGCGGTTGTTGAAGAGCAGTAGGGTGCCAGCGAGCCCGGTGATTGTCGCCGAGACTACGAACGCCAGTAGCTTGTAGCGATTGGCCTGATAGCCAATGAAGCGGGTGCGCGTCTCGTTCTCACGGATAGCAACGAGTACGTGCCCGACGGGAGAGCGGTGAAAACGCCAAAGCACGTACACGGTGGCAAGACCGACGAAGGCAACCAATGCGTAGAACGGAAGCGCGGAATCGAAGGACAGACCAGCGATTACCGGTCGCTTGATCCCGCCGAGTCCGTTCTCGCCGCCGGTGACCTCAGTCCATCGGAATGCGATCGTGTAGAGCATCGCCGCCAATGCCAGCGTCAGCAGGGAGAAATAGACGCCGCGCCTGCGAAGAATCACATAGCCAAACACAAGCGAGGCAAGAGCGACGGTAACGAGACCCATCGCTGCCGGAAGTAGGATTGAGCCCGGAAACAGGTTGAGTTGTGCAAGACCAGCCGCGTAGGCTGCCAGCCCGAACCAGGCGCCATGGCCGAACGATGTGAGCCCGGTGTAGCCGACCAGAATGTTGAGAGCCGTGCAGGCGATCGCGAACACGACAACCTCGGTTGCAGAGGTGATGCCGAGCCCAATCGACGTCAGTGCAAATGGCAAGATGACCAGCGCGATTGCGGCGATGAGGAGATCACGTGTTCGCGGCATGCCACGTCTCACTCGAATCGCTGGATGCGCTCGCCAAAAAGGCCGCGCGGGCGGACCAGCAGAACGAGCAGCATCAGGAGATACATGGCCGCCTCCGAGAACTGCGGATAGCCGAAGGCGACCACTAGGCCCTTCACCAGACCGACGATGATAGCAGCGACAACGACGCCCCAGAACGAGCCGAGTCCGCCGATCACGACCACCACGAAGGCGGCGGTTATGATCTCGCTACCCATCGCCGGGTGGATCGAAAAGATGGGAGCGAGCATGAC
>VBAB01000463.1 GCA_005888525.1 Alphaproteobacteria bacterium | reverse complement strand
CGCGCACCCCCTTGTCAAACCCGGTGTTTCCGCATGGCAGCCGGAATCGCAACGCGACGAGACGCTGGCCCAAACCCCGGCACAGGCCTCGGCTTTGGCGCCGAACAGCGTCCAGGGCGGTCGCCCGCTGCCTACGCAACCCGGGCGGAGGCGAGCGCCGGCCGCGCCCACCCCGAGCCCGACTGCCCCATGCGCACCCCCTTCCAGCGCGACCGCGATCGCATCGTGCACGCCACTGCATTTCGGCGCCTGACCTACAAGACGCAGGTGTTCGTGTTCCACGAGGGCGATCACTATCGCACGCGCCTCACCCACAGCCTGGAGGTGGCGCAGATCGCCCGCGCCATCGCTCGCATGCTGGGCCTCGACGAGGACCTGGCGGAGGCGCTGGCCCTGGCGCACGACCTGGGCCACCCGCCCTTCGGGCATGCCGGCGAGCGAGCGCTGGCGGCAGCCATGGGGCCGTTCGGCGGCTTCGACCACAATGCGCAGAGCCTCAAGGTGGTGACGCGGCTCGAGCGCAAGTACGCAGGCTTCGATGGGCTCAACCTCACCTATGAGACGCTGGAGGGGCTGGCCAAGCACAACGGGCCTATCACCGGACAAGGCCGGCACGAGACGGTGCTGCGCCAGGAAATGGAGGCGGCCGGCCTCACAGACCAGCTCTATCTCGATGCGTTTGCGCCGGCGGAAGCGCAGGCAGCGGCAATCGCCGACGACATCGCCTACAACAGCCACGATCTCGACGACGGCCTGCGGGCCGGCCTCATCCGGCTCGACGACCTAGTCGACGTGCCGCTGGCCGGAGGCTTCGTGGCCGAGCTATTGCGCGCCGGGCTCGAGACGCAGCGCGCCATCTACGAGGTCAACCGGCGCATGATCTCGGCCATGATTGCGGATGCCGTGTGCGAGTCGCGCGAGCGCCTCGCGGGTCTGGCCGACCAAAGCCTGGCGGGCGTGCGCGCTGCATCCGCGCCTGTGGTCGGTCATTCGGCCCAGCGGCGCGCCGAGGCGCAGGGCCTCAAGGACTATCTCTTCGCCAACGTCTACCGCCACCCGCGCGTGATGGCGGTCATGGCCGCCGCCGAGACCATCGTGCGCGACCTGTTCGAGCGGTACATGCATGACGCCGGGCAGATGCCGGAGTCCTGGCGCGCGAGCGCCGAGCGCGATGGGCAGGGGGGCCGCGCCGCGGTGGTGGCCGACTTCGTCGCCGGCATGACCGACCGCTATGCTCTCAAGGAGCACCGTCGCCTGTTTGACGCTACCCCGGACTTGCGATAGCTCCGGCGCAAAATGGTGAGTGGTGAGATCGTGAGTGGTGAGTTTGGTTCGGCGAGCGACGCACCGCGTCATTTCTATGTGGCAAGGCGGGAACTGACCTTGCGGCTCGCGCCGACCTAATACTCACCATCTCACCACTCACGATCTCACGTGTCTCAGACAGGCAACCCGATGAATGTCTATGCCCTGGTGCACAGCCGCATTCTCGACGCGCTGGAAGCCTTGCAGGCCGAAGGTACGCTGCCGGCTGGGCTCGACTTCGCCCACGTCGAGGTGGCCCCGCCGCGCGATGCCGCGCACGGCGATCTCGCCTCCAACGCGGCGCTGGTGCTGGCGAAGGCGGCCAAGATGAAGCCGCGCGACATCGCACAGCTCCTGGCGAACAAGCTCACGGCCGATCCCGACATCGAGAGAGTCGACGTGGCGGGGCCGGGCTTTCTGAACTTGGGCTTCCGGCCAGCCTTCTGGCAGGGCGTCGTTTCCGCCATCCTGAAGGCGGGAGCCGGTTACGGGCGAGCAGATCTCGGCTTCGGCGAACCGGTCAATGTCGAGTACGTTTCGGTAAACCCAACCGGGCCCCTGCACGTGGGTCACGGCCGCGGGGCAGCCTTCGGTGACGCGCTCGCGAACCTGCTTGCGTTCACCGGTTACGCCGTAACACGCGAGTACTACGTCAACGATGCCGGCGCCCAGGTCGATACTCTGGCGCGCTCCGCTTTCCTGCGCTATCGCGAGGCGCTCGGCGAGGACATCGGCGAAATCCCTGCGGGTCTCTATCCCGGCGACTACCTGAAACCGGTTGGCAAGGCCCTGGCGGACGCGCATGGACCTTCACTCCTCAATCTCCCGGAGGAGCGTTGGCTGCCCATGGTGCGCGCGGCGGCGGTCACAGCCATGCTGGCTATGATCAAGGATGACCTTGCCGCACTCGATATCCGCCATGACATCTTCTTCTCCGAGCGCTCCCTCACGGCCGGCAAGGACGAGGTGGCAGAGACCATCGAGGAGCTACGCAAGAAGGGCCTCGTTTTTCAGGGACGGCTGGAGAAGCCCAAGGGCCACGACGACGCCGACTGGGAGGACCGCGAGCAGACGCTGTTCAAGTCCACGGCGTTCGGCGACGATGTCGACCGCGCACTGATGAAATCAGATGGCAGCTACACCTACTTCGCCGCCGACATGGCCTATCACCACAACAAGCTCGCCCGCGGCTTCAGGCACCTGATCAACATGTTCGGAGCCGACCATGCCGGCTACCTGACCCGCGTGAAGGCGGCGGTGGCAGCCCTGTCGGACGGCAAGGTCGATCTCGACATCAAGGTGTGCCAGCTCGTGCGCCTTACCCGCGCCGGCGAGCCGGTGCGCATGTCCAAGCGGGCAGGCGCCTTCGTGACGCTGCGCGAGGTGGTCGACGAGGTCGGCCGCGACCCCGTGCGCTTCATGATGCTCTACCGCAAGAACGACGCGCCGCTCGACTTCGACCTCGCCAAGGTGCTGGAGCAGTCGAAGGACAATCCGGTCTTCTATGTTCAATATGCGCATGCGCGGGCGCGCTCGGTGTTCCGCAACGTGAGGGACACTTTTCCCCATTTAACCGCCGAAGCGCCGGAGGTGGCGAACGCCGATCTGTCCTTGCTGCGGGATGCGGGCGAGATCGAGCTCATCAAGAAGCTCGCGGCATTTCCACAGGTCGTCGAGGGGGCTGCGCGCGCCCACGAGCCGCATCGCCTGGCGTTCTATCTCTATGATTTGGCTGCAGCTTTTCACACGCAATGGACGAAGGGCAATGAATCGCCACATTTGCGCTTTATCCAGGCCCATGACGGGACTCTAACTGCCGCACGCCTCGCGCTAATCCGGGCCAATGCACAGGTTTTGGCCGCGGGTTTGGCGATTATTGGCGTACACGCTCCTGACGAGATGCGATAAAGTCACGATTCGAAGCGCGTGAACGGGGAATAGACAGGGGATTTCGGCCATGTCTCGGAGCGGTCCGAACGGGCAACTGGGGATGAAGCCGCAGCCGCGTCGAACCGCGGCGGATGATCTCCTCAGGATGCAGCCCAATTCGCAGCCCATAACGCAGCCGTCGCCACAATGGCCGCCGCAGCAGGGCTACGGGCAGCAGCCGGTGCAGGGATTCCATTTCCCGCAGCCGGATGCCGCGCAGGGCTACGCAGAGCCGTTGCCGTTCCCTCCCGAGAGTTCGGGGCAGCAGATGCCCTTCAATCGCTATCCACCGCAGCCCGTGGCGGACCAGGATCCCAATTACGGCTATGCGCAGCAGGGCCAGCACGGGTCCGCTGAACCGCCCTGGGGACAGCAGGCCGATCCACGCGGCTACGATCTCGGCAACTACATGTCGGCACCGGGCCAGGGATATGCCCAGCCTGACCCCGGCCAATTCCAGTCCCCTCAGGATCCAGCCCAGTTCGGCGCCCCGCAGGGCTACGGCGAGACCGACGCCGAGTTCGACGAGGCCATGGCGGAGGAAGAGGACGAGCCGCGTCGCGCACGTCGTGGTCTGATGATCGTCGCCGCGCTGGTCGGTGCGATCGGCCTGGGCGGTGGCATGGCCTACGCCTACAAGACCTTCTTCCCCTCGCGCACCGGTCCGGTCGCGGTGATCAAGGACACGCAAGGGCCGACCAAGTCCAAGCCCGAGTTTGCCGACGGCAAGGGATTCGCGCACACGGACAAGAAGCTCCTGAACCGGCTTGGCGACGAGGGTGCTCCGGCAGCGCCCGGCAACGCATCAGCGGCGCCGGAGGAGCGCGTCATCGACGATCCCAACGCGCCGCGCAAGGTGCGGCTCATCCCCATCTCGCCTGGCGGTCCGCAACCCGCCCCCGCGGCCGCGCCATCTGCGCCCCCAGGTCTCATCGTCGTGCCCGGCGTGACGCTCGAGAACATGGGACCACCGCCGGCGCGCGCCCAGCTGCCGCCACAGGCGCCTCCCTCGGCGGCTCGCGTGCAGCTTCCGCCACCGGGGCCGCCAGTCAAGGCCGTCCAGCAGCCCCCGGTCAGGGTCGCTTCTGCCGCCAACATGCCTGCGCCGGCAGCGGCGGAGCCTGCCGCTCCCGTGAAGAAGGCCCCGGTCAAGGCCCCCGTGCCGAAGAAGGAAGCCTCTGCCGCACCCGCAGTGACGTCGGCGTCGGGGACAGGGTTCGTGGCGGTTCTGTCCTCGCAGAAGTCGCGCATGGACGCCCTGACAGTCTTCGCTAACATGCAAGAGAAGTACGGCAGCGTGCTTGCGAGCCGGACGCCCGACGTGCAGGAGGCCAACCTCGGCGAGAAGGGTGTACGCTATCGGCTCGTCGTCGGTCCGCCAGGCTCGCGTGATGCGGCTGCCGGCCTGTGCACTCAGCTCAAGGCCGCCGGCCACCCTGATTGCTGGGTCATGAAGTACTGAGGCGATCCTTTAGTTGGTCGGCTTGCCGCGCGCGCAACGAGTTGTCCGAAATTCGACGTGAAGCAGCGCCGATGTCGCTGCGATCGGCAGGCGCAGTGTCGCGGCCCCGAGCCGCAATTGCCCCAGCCCCGATGGCTCGCAGGGCCGCAAGAGTGATCTTGACATGCTCTCGGCGTTCATCACCGGTCTTGCAGGGCCCGAGCTTTCGGCACGCGAGGCCGCCGTGTTGCGCGAGGCGCGCCCGTGCGGGGTGATCCTGTTCGCGCGCAACGCCGTCGACCCGGACCAGCTGCGCCGCCTGACCGGCGCCGCAAGCGCCGCGGTGGGCGAAGAAATCCTCGTCCTCATCGATCAGGAGGGCGGGCGCGTGCAGCGGCTCAAGCCACCCCATTGGCGAACGCTGCCCGCGGCCGCGGCCTATGCCGCGGGCTATGGGGGCGATCTGCAGCGGGCGGCGCGAGCCGCTTGCGCGGCGGCCCGGCTGACGGCGGCAGACCTGTGCGCCGTCGGCATCAACACCAACTGCGCCCCCCTGCTGGACGTGCCAGCTCCCGGCAGCCACGGCGTCATCGGCGATCGGGCCTACGCGGACCGAGCGGAGGATGTGGCTGAGCTAGGCGCGGCGGTGGCGGAAGGGCTGATGGCCGGGGGCGTGCTACCCGTCATCAAGCATATCCCGGGGCACGGCCGCGCCATGGCTGACAGCCACTTCGACTTGCCCGTCGTCAGGGCGACGCAGGAGGAGCTGGAGGCCTCCGATTTCGTGCCGTTCCGTCGGCTCGCCAAATTGCCTGCGGCCATGACGGCGCACGTCGTCTTCACCGCCTACGATGCCGACGCACCGGCCAGCATCTCCAGGCGCGTGACCGAGGACGTCGTCCGCGGCAGCATCGGCTTCGACGGCCTGCTGATGAGCGACGATCTCGCCATGAAAGCGCTCGCCGGTGGCGTTGCCGCGCGGGCTGCCGCCGTGTTCGCCGCCGGCTCGGACGTGGTGCTGGCGTGCAACGGCGGCCTTCAGGAAACCGAGAGCGTAGCCGCAGTTGCGCCGCCGCTTGCGGGGCGGGCACTAGCGCGCTTCGAGCGTGCCCGTGCCGTATTCCGGCAACAGCAGCCCTTCGAGGTCGCCGAGGCGGAGGCCCGCCTTGCCGAGGTACTGCACCGGACTGCCTGAATCAGTGTAATCTCGCCTGTAATGATTCACAGGTTTTCCACCGATCAGGGAGATCGAGACCAGCATGGCTGACGCCGGCGCCGCCACGCCCGAGACGCCACAAGCGCCTGAAACGCCACAGACTTCCCAGCCCGATTTCGAGGCCTGGGAGGCTGCTGAGGACGCCGTGGGGACACAGGATGCCCTGGTGGTGAGCCTCGACGGCTTCGAGGGTCCGCTCGACGTGCTGCTGGCGCTGGCGCGTACGCAGAAAGTGGACCTCGCCAAGATCTCGGTGCTGGCGCTGGCCGATCAGTATCTGTTGTTCATTGCCCATGCGCACAAGCTGCGCCTGGAGCTTGCGGCCGACTACCTGGTGATGGCGGCCTGGCTCGCCTATCTCAAGTCGAGGCTGCTGCTGCCGCGCGAAGCCGCCGCCGACCAGCCGACCGGCGAGGAGCTGGCCGCCAGGCTGGCGTTCCGGCTCAAGCGTTTGGAGGCCTCGGACGCGACATTTTCGCGCGCGGCATGCCGGAGGGCATGCGCACCATCCGTGTGCGGCAGTATACCGCCATCATCTACGACCTGCTCAAGGCCTACGCCGAGCAGCGCCGGCGCACCACCAAGCGCGTGCACGTCGTTCCCCGGCGCACGGTGTGGTCCATCAAGGACGCGCGGCAACGCCTCGAGGCGCTGATCGGCCAATGGACGGGAGAGTGGATGGCCCTATCGAAGTATCTGGAGCAATACCTGGGCAGTCCCGACGTCGCCCGCACGGCCGTCGCCAGCTCATTCGGGGCGACGCTGGAAATGGCACGCGAGGGACTGGTCGAGATCTCGCAGGCGGAGCCCTTCGCACCCATCTATGTGCGCAAGCGCGAGGACGGTGCCGCGTGGCAGCGTATCGGTTGAGGTGAGCGTCGGAGCTAGAGCCTGCAGAAGAAGAAGGGGACAGAGATGGTTCCGCCGAAGCTCACCGTGGTCCCGCACAGGGACGAGGCGGAGGAAGCCCGCGAGGACGCCGCAAGGGCCGAGCCCGCAGCCGATGCGAGCGAGGTGCTGGCGCACGAAGGCTGGCGTGGACTGCCGCCCAACGTCGGCCGGCTGCCTTCCGCGGACCGCCGCGATCAGCTGCGGATTCTCGAGGCGCTGCTGTTCGCCGCCTCCGAGCCGCTGGCCGAGCAGTACCTGCGTGCGCACCTGGGATCCCAGGACGACGTGGCCGCGCTGCTCGAGGAGCTGAAGGGCTTCTACGCCAGCCGCGGCATCAACCTCGTCAGGATCGCGGGCAAGTGGGCCTTCCGCACCGCCGAGGACCTCTCCTACCTGCTTGAGCGGCACGCCACCGAGCAGCGGCGCCT
>VBAB01000462.1 GCA_005888525.1 Alphaproteobacteria bacterium | reverse complement strand
TTCGCCATCGGCGATTGCGCCGCCTGTCCGTGGCCCGGCCATGACCACCCCGTGCCGCCGCGCGCCCAGGCCGCGCACCAGCAGGCCTCGCACCTCGCCAGGCAGCTGCCGCGGCGCCTCGCGGGCGAACCACTCAGCGAGTGGCGCTATCGCGATTTCGGCTCGCTCGTCTCGCTCGGCCACTACTCGACCGTCGGCAGCCTGATGGGCAAGCTGATTGGCGGCAACCTCTTCATCGAGGGCGTGTTCGCGGGCCTGATGTACAAGTCGCTCTACAAGATGCACCAGCTGGCGCTGCACGGGCTGACCAAGGTGTCGCTCGACACCGTCGCCCGGCTGATCACGCGGCGCACGGAGCCGCACGTGAAGCTGCACTGACGCCATCCCCGAGTGCGCGAGAACAATCGAAAACGACGTATCTCGCGAATGAAAGCCGATGCCGCAGGGGATTCCCCTCCCCTTGACGGGGAGGGGCTAGGGGTGGGGTGAACCCACGAGCGTCGCCCGTGCATTTACCCCCGCCCCCGACCCCTCCCCACAAGGGGATCGCTTGGCGCGCCATACCCCTCATAGATCTTCTTCACTCGCCCGGAGATCAGCATTCAGCTAGCCGGATGCCTCGCGCTTTGCCCTGCCTTGTGACAGACTGCTTCTCGGGAATTCCGGTTCGCAGCGAGGAAGCGCCATGATCCGCAAATTCGTCACGGTGTATCCCGGTCACATAGATCTGGGCGACATGGGCCAGCTGGCGACGCCGGCAAACGAGCGGCGCTACTCCAACGAGCAATTGGCCTCGGTGTTCGAGAAGACCGAAGCCATCGCCAAGAAGATGGATGCGCTGGGGTTCGACACGCTCTGGCTCGCCGAGCATCACTTCCAGCACGAAGGCTACGAATGCATTCCCAACCTACTGATGCTGGCCGTGCACCTGGCGCACGTGACCAAGCGTCTGCGCATCGGCTGCGGCTTCAATATTGCGCCCATGTGGCATCCGTTGCGCCTGGCGGAGGACTATGCCGTCGCCGATATCCTGACCAAAGGCCGCACGGTGTTCGGAGTGGGGCGCGGGTATCACACGCGCGAGGTCGAGACCTTCGGCGCACCCATGCAGGACGGCGATGCCAACCGCGAGCTGTTCGAGGAGCAGGTCGAGATCGTCTTCAAGGCGTTCAACAACGAGTCGTTCTCGCACAAGGGCAAGCACTACACGCTGCCGCCGGCCGTCCCCTATCGCGGCTATACGTGCAAGGAGCTGACCCTGGTGCCGCGCCCGATCAACCGGCCGGTCGAGTGCTGGCAGCCGGTCGTGAGCGCCAGCCCGCGCGGGCTCGACTTCATGGTGCGTCATGGGATCAAGGGAGCGGTCGGCGGCGGCGCCGCCACCATGGCCGAGGGGCCGATCCAGGCCTATCGCGACGCCGCCGCGCGGGCGGGCAAGAACCTCAAGCTCGGCGAGAACCTCACTGTCGGCATCTTCTTTTACGTCGCCGACAGTCGCGAGAAGGCGATCCGCGAGCTGACGCCCTACTTCGAAGAGCACGTAAAAATGTTCGCGCCGCTGGGTTTTGTGCCTGGCATCACCCCTGCGCAAGTGGCCGCGGCCGCCCAGCGTGGCGGGTGGAAGGAGGCCGGCGTGCCATCGCTCGACCACTATATGAAGCTCGGCTCCTGGTTCGCCGGCACGTCCGAGCAGCTGGTCGAGCATCTCAAGAAGCTGGAGGCCCGCTACCCCGGCATGGAGCACATCAATCTCTCCACCAGCATCGGGGCGCCGAAGGCCGTCATGCTCGAGCAGTTCCAGCGGGTTGCCGAAGAGGTCATGCCCGCGTTCCGCTGAGGCGCTTGTTGGCCCGTGCGGCTTTGGATACGGGGCCAAGTGGTGGGGGCCGATGTCGCGATAGGGCGTTGTCGTCTAGGTTGCGGGGCTGCGGCGCGCGCGCTATCACAAGCCGCTGAAAGCCAACAGATGAGCACGCAATGCCCAAGACGGCGCCACAGACCCTGTACGACAAGATTTTCGAAGACCACGTGGTCTCCAGACGGCCGGACGGCACGTGCATCCTCTATATCGACCGCCATCTCGTGCACGAGGTTACGAGCCCGCAGGCGTTCGAAGGCCTGCGCCTGGCGGGGCGCAAAGTAAGGGCGCCCGAGAAGACGTTGGCGGTGGTCGACCACAACATCGCCACCACGGCCGACCGCAACCAGGGCATCAAGGACGAGGAGAGCCGCGTCCAGGTCGAGACCATGGCCAAGAACGCCAAGGACTTCGGCATCGAATACTACGACGAGCGCGACTCCCGGCAGGGCATCGTGCACGTGATCGGGCCGGAGCAGGGCTTCACGCTGCCAGGCACCACCATCGTCTGCGGCGACAGCCATACCTCCACGCACGGCGCCTTCGGAGCACTGGCGCACGGCATCGGCACATCAGAGGTGGAGCACGTGCTGGCCACCCAGACGCTGACCCAGCGCAAGGCCAAGAACATGCGCATCATCGTCGACGGCAAGCTGCCGGACCGCGTGACAGCCAAGGACATCATCTTGTCGATCATCGGCGAGATCGGCACCGCCGGCGGCACCGGCCACGTCATCGAGTATGCGGGCGACGCCATCCGCGCACTGTCGATGGAAGGCCGCATGACGGTGTGCAACATGTCGATCGAGGCTGGCGCGCGCGCCGGCATGGTGGCCCCCGACGAGAAGACCTACGCCTACCTGAAGGGCCGGCCGAAGTCGCCCAAGGGTGCCGCTTGGGACATGGCCATGAAATATTGGCAGACGTTGAAGACGGACGATGGCGCGCACTTCGATCGCGAAGTGAAGCTCGATGCGGCGAGGCTGCCGCCGATCGTAACCTGGGGCACCTCGCCGGAGGAGGTGGCCACGATCGAAGGCGCGGTGCCCGATCCCGCCAAGGTGGCGGACGAGGCCAAGCGTGCCAAGATGGCCCGTTCACTCGACTACATGGGGCTGACGCCCGGTACCAAGATCGCGGATATCCCGCTCGACGTCGTGTTCATCGGCTCATGCACCAACGGGCGCATCGAGGATTTGCGCAATGCGGCCAACATCGTCAAGGGCAAGAAGGTGTCGAGCCGGCTGGCCTATGCCATGATCGTGCCGGGCTCGGGCTTGGTGAAGGCGCAGGCGGAGGCGGAGGGGCTCGACAAGATCTTCCTCGCCGCCGGCTTCGAATGGCGCGAGGCCGGCTGCTCCATGTGCCTCGGCATGAACCCCGACCAGCTCAAGCCGGAGCAGCGCTGCGCCTCGACCTCCAACCGCAACTTCGAGGGCCGGCAGGGCTATCGTGGCCGCACGCACCTGGTCTCGCCACAGATGGCGGCTGCCGCGGCCATCGCCGGGCACTTCGTGGACGTGCGCACGTTTGGGTAGCAACGTCATCCCTGCGCAGGCGGGGACCCAGCACACCGAGCAGCGAGCGGTTGGCATCGACCGGGCGATGCCGCCGCAGCGTGTAGCCATAGCGGGAAAATACATCCACCGATCTCGGGTAGAACGGTGAGCTGGGTTCCCGCCTTCGCGGGGATGACGCTACGGCGATCTGCGCGTCACACCGTCCTTGATGAACACGCGGAAGGGCGTGGTGCCGGAGGCGCTGCCGTCGCGGGCGCGCCACTTGCCCTCGGTGCACAGCGTCCCGCCCTGCACCTGCACGATCTCGAACTCGACGGCGTTGTAGTAGACCTTGCCATCGGGGAGCGTCGCGGTGAAGTTCGTCACGCATTTGCTCCCGACGATGACGGGGTTGTATTCCCCGATCATGACCCCGCCGCCGCCGGTGCTCTCGAACGGGTTCTTCAGGACCGCCCAGCTCTCGTAGTTCTCCTCGGCGAGGCCTTCCGGGATCTTGAAGAGTGTCACGGCGGTGGCCAAGGCCAGTGCGGCCAATCCAAGCTTCCAGCGTCGCATGGCATTCCTCCCATCGCGCGTTGCGTGCCCAGGATTACGGAAGTCGGGGGAGAATGGTTTTCCGCCGGCGCGTCACAAATTGGTGAGCAATGCGCTACCGGGATTGCGCACTACGCGCTTTCCGGCTTGTCGCGGAAATAGGGCTCGACCTCGCCCTGCAGCTTGATCGTCAAGGGCCGCCCCTTGCGGTCCCGGGTCGCGCCGACTGACAGCCGCACCCATTTCTCGCTGACGCAGTATTCCTCGACGTTGTTGCGGTCCACGCCCTTGAAGCGCACCCCCACGCCCCTCTCGAGCAGCGCGGCGTCGTAGTACGGGCTCATCGGATCGGCGGACAGCCGGTCTGGGAGTGTGTCGCTCATCGGTCAGCCTTGCATTGAGAACGCAGTGTGGGGCTGAGGCCACAGCCACCCGCATTGGCAATATCGCGTCGACCATCCCCCCAGCAAACGATTTCTCCTGGAGCGTCCGGCCGCCGCTCTCCGGTGCCTGTATTCAGAGGTCTCTTTCCGGCATGGCCGGGTGCCGACGCGGCCGCTAGAGTTTTTCCGACATTGATGGAAATCTCGGCGCCGCGGCAAACTCACCGTTGTCATCCCGAGCTTTATGCTCGGGATCCATCTGCCCGCAAGCGCCGGAGCGAGCGGAAGCATGGATCCCGGTGACGAGCACCGGGATGACCGTTGAGCCTGTGGAACCGGTTCCATCTGAGCCGGAAAGACGCTAGCCCTGCCGGCGGGGGTCGGCGACATCCTCGATAACGAGCTCGCGCCGGTCGCGCCCGCCCCAGGTGTCGCGGCGCAGATGCCCGGCGACGTGCAGCGGCATGCCGTTGGAGGACTGCAGGACGGTGCCCAGCGGCTGATCGGCGGCGCGAAACGCTACCGCGTCCAGGCGCGAGCCGTCGCCGGCCTCCAGCACGCAGCGTACGTGCGCCCCGCCGACGACCTTGGCAAACTTGACGCGGTGCGCCGGAAAGGCGAAGCGGGGCTGCGGATTGCCTTGGCCGTAAGGTCCCGCGCGCTCGAGCAGGTCCAGGAACTCGTCGGTCACGGCCGCCGGCGTCAGCGCCCCGTCGATGGCGAGCGACACGGCCGCGCCCGCTGCACCGGCGGCCACAGCCAGGCGGGCGCTCATGAAAGCGCCCAGCGCATCGAGGCGCCCGCGCTCCATCGTCAGACCAGCCGCCATGGCGTGCCCGCCACCCTTGACGAGGTGGCCCGCGTCGACGGCCGCCCGCACCGCCGCGCCGATATCGACGCCGTCGATCGACCGCAGCGAGCCGGTGCCCAGCCCGGTCTCCTCCCAGGCGATCACGCACGCTGGTCGGCGGAAACGCTCCGTCAGCCGGCTGGCCACCAGGCCCACCACGCCCTTGTGCCAGCCCTCGCCGGCGATCAGCAGCAGCGGCAGATCGGCGTCCGCCTCCACCAGCCGCTCGGCATTGGCGACGGCCTCCTCCAGCATGCGCGCCTCAATGGCTTTGCGCTCGCGATTGAGCTTGTCGAGCAGCACGGCAATGCGGGCCGCCTCCATCTCGTCGTCGGTCGCCAGCAGGCGCGCGCCGAGCGCGGCGTCGCCGATGCGCCCCCCAGCGTTGATGCGCGGCCCCAGCACGAAGCCCAGATGATAGGGCGTGGGCGGCACGGCGAGGCCGGCGGCGTCGGCGAGCGCCCTCAGCCCCGTGTTGCGGCGCTGCCGCATGGCCTGCAGGCCCTTGGTCACGTAAGCGCGGTTGAGGCCTTCGAGCGGCACCACGTCGCACACGGTGGCGAGACCGACGAGATCGAGCAGGGCCAGCAGATCGGCCGGCGGGGAGGCGGGGCCGTAGAATCCCAGCCGGCGCAGCTCGCGCGCGGTGGCGACGAGCAGCATGAACACAACACCAGCGGCGCAAAGGTTGCCCAGGCCCGACAGGTCGTCCTGCCGGTTGGGATTGATGACCGCGGCAACGTCAGGCAGGCGCTCGCCGGCCTGGTGGTGGTCGACGACGACGACATCGGCACCGAGAGGTCCGGCCGCCGCCAGCGGCTCGACGCCGGTGGTGCCGCAATCGACCGTGACGATCAGCCGGGCGCCCTCTTTCACCAGCGCCTCGATGGCCTCCCGGTTGGGGCCGTAGCCCTCGGTCATGCGATCGGGGATGTAGATGCGCGCATCGCGCCCGTGCGCCGCCAGGAAGCG
>VBAB01000973.1 GCA_005888525.1 Alphaproteobacteria bacterium | reverse complement strand
CCGACATGAAGCCCAACCGGGAATACCACTACATGGTGCGCGAGCAGACGGACGCCGAAACGCCCACTCGGGCCGCTGCGCATCGGGCTCCGCCCTCGGCTGCGCGGCTGAGCGAGCAGCCCTCGGCCCGGCGGCGCCGCCCCCGCGCCGAGTGAAGAATTCCGCGCGGGCCTTGAAAGGGCCACCTGGAGTCTGCCACATTTGGCGGTCACATCAGCTGAGCCCGCACCTTGGCTCGAGCCGGCATTGGGTTGGGATGTGCGCGGATGGATAAGTCGGGGGCATGCGAAACACCGTAGCTGTCATGAATACGAAAGGCGGCGTGGGCAAGTCCACGCTGGTGCTCGCCGTCGCCGAGACGCTCTCGGCGGTGTTCCGCAAGAACGTGCTGATCATCGATTCCGACTCCCAGGCTAGCGTCAGCGCCATGCTGCTGTCGGCGTCCAACCTGCATCGTTTGCAGTCGGACGGGCTCACCATCGTGGATTTGCTGGTGGCCAGCGTGCTCAACAACGTGGCGGTGGACTGGCCACGCTTCGTGGTGGGCGGCGTCTCGGATGTGGACGAGGCGCGCACCGTCTATCTGATCCCCAGCGACATGCAGCTGACCCTGTTCGAGCGCGAGGTCTCCAAGGAGAGCCTGCATGCCCGGCTGCGCACCAGCATCGGCGCCCTCCTCAACCACGTGCGCGGCGTGTTCGACGTGATCCTGATCGACTGCCCGCCGGGCCTCTCGGTGCTGACCGAGTCGTGGCTGCGGGAGGCCGACTTCCATTTCTCGCCCACCAAGCCCGATTACGTGTCCACCTGCGGCCTGGAGGTGTTCCGCCGCTTCAAGGGCCTCAACCCGGAGATGGGATTTGCCGAGAACCTCGGCGTCATCATCAACATGAAGGACGCGCAATCGTCGGTGGAGGCCGACTACCAGCGCTGGCTCAACGAGAATGCCGACAACAAGCTGTTCGCGCAGACGGTGCCACGCACCAGCGCGCTGCAGCACGCCTCGCACCTGAGCCCGGTGGAGCGCTCGTACATGGCCAAATATCCGGGCGAGTCGAGCGTCGCCATCCGTGCCGTCTGCCAGGAGCTCTTGGCCCGGCTTGATGCCGCCAACGCCAAAGAGGCGAGCGCATCCGCGGCGGCGGCTTCGTCTCCTCCGGTGGGGTCTGAAGCATCCTCTTGAGCGGCGATTGAGTCGACAGTTTGGGCCAAGGCGCGCCGTCCCGTTGCGGCGCGCTGCGTCAGTTTGATAGGCTGTTGCCACGGCTTCAGCGAATGGGCGACTGTCGAGGATGGCGTTCATCATGCGAGCAAAAGCAACAGGGTCGGTGTCACGGAGGAAGGTAACGAACATCCCCGCCTGTCGGTAGGCCATCAGGATGCGAAATGAGGTGTCCGGTATTTCCGGTGGTTGCACAAATTTGACGGCGGCCAGATTGAGCAATGAGTTGGAGCTCTCAATCGCTATATGATCGCCGCGTCGAATGGCGTCTCGCGCCTGCAGCTCACTGACACCTTCGGCGCCACCGCCCCCCGAAACCATGACGGCAAGTCCCTCCTTGAACCATTGCGGCAGACGCATAACGCGCAACTGGGAAATCCAGCTGGCAAGATGGGCATGAGATAGTTCGTGCGTGAGCATTGCCGGAAGACGGTGGCGTTGGGTGGAAAACAGAACCGGCGATAGCATCACACGGCCCAGAAACGTCATGCCGACCGACCGGCGACTTCCAAGTCCATTTGCGGCAACGAAGGCTTCCATCGTGAGGTACACCCCGACGGTGGCAGGATGAGCAAATCGGCGTCCGTGCACGGCTTCGACCTGAGCAATGGCGGAAGGTAAGAGGCCGGCAACGATGCGCGCTTGTT
>VBAB01000461.1 GCA_005888525.1 Alphaproteobacteria bacterium | reverse complement strand
CTCGGCCGCTGCGTTGACGATGCCGCGGATCTCGCCGTCGATCGCCTTCAGTTCGTCCTCGGAGACGACCCGCCTTTCCAGAACGCGCCGGCGCACCTGCTCTATTGGATCATGATCCTCGCGCATCTTCTGCACTTCCTCGCGCGAGCGGTATTTCGCCGGGTCGGACATGGAGTGGCCGCGATATCTGTAGGTGAGCATCTCCAGGATGCAGGGGCCGCTGCCCTCGCGCACCGCCTTCACCACGCGCCTGCCGGTGTCGCGCACCGCGCGAACGTCCATGCCGTCGACCTGCTCGCCGGGGATGGCGAAGCTCGCGCCCCGATGGGAGAAGTCGGTGGTGGCCGCGGATCGCTCCACCGAGGTGCCCATGGCATACTTGTTGTTCTCGATGATGAACACCACGGGCAGCTTCCACAGCTTCGCCATGTTGAAGCTCTCGTAGACCTGGCCCTGGTTGGCGGCGCCGTCGCCGAAATAGGTGAGGCACACGCGGCCGTTGTTGCGGTAGCGGTTGGCAAAAGCGATGCCGGCCCCCAGCGGCACGTTGGCGCCGACGATGCCGTGTCCCCCGTAGAAGTTCTTCTCCTTGGAGAACATGTGCATGGAGCCACCCTTGCCCCTCGAGTAGCCCCCGCGCCGCCCTGTCAGCTCCGCCATCACGCCCTTGGGGTCCATGCCGGTGGCCAGCATGTGGCCGTGGTCGCGATAGGTTGTAATGACCTGGTCGCCCTCTTCCACCGCCATCTGCATGCCCACGACGACAGCCTCCTGGCCGATGTAGAGGTGGCAGAAGCCGCCGATCAGTCCCATGCCGTAGAGCTGCGCCGCCTTCTCCTCGAAGCGGCGGATCAGCAGCATCTGGCGATAGGCGGCGAGCTCTTCGTCGCGGCTGAAGGCGGGAACCGTCTGCTGGCCGTTGGGGCGCGACATCAGGGGGCACTCGACCTTTACGGGAATGGGGGGATCGATGCAGAAAACCGTACAGGAAATGCCCTGGCAAGGCCAGCTGGAGGCATGCCTGAGTTGCTTTGAATGCTAACGGGCAGGCGACAGGCGCCCGGGCGCAGGCTTGGCCGTCTCGGGCAAGACGACGACGCGGTCGCCGGCGCGCGCGAAGCCCAGCAGCTCGATCGCCAGCTCTTCGATGATGTCGGGGTCGGCGGCATCGAGCAGGCGCACCTCCTGCTCCAAGCGGGTACGCACAGCCTCGAGACGCGCTATCTCCGGCCCCAGTTGCCTGGAGCGTTCGATCAGTCGACTGCGCGCCTCGAAGCCGCGCTTACCAACGATGGCATGATAGGCGAAGTAGGCCAGCGCACACAGACAGAAAAGCGACACCAGGATCTGCCGCGGCCGGCCTTTGCGCCGATCGTACATGGGAAGTACTGGGGGTGCGACGCGAGACCTCGGAAGCGTCCAACCGGGACACACGCGGTAAGCTACGCGCAAGCAGTTAAGCGCGCGTAAAGGCAGTGAGCAATAGGCAGTGGGCAGTGAGGGCGCCCAGCTACTACTGCCTACTGCCTACTGCCCTTTTCCCCGCATACCGTGCCTCATCCCCCAGCTCCTCCTCGATGCGGATGAGCTGGTTGTACTTGGCAATGCGGTCGGAGCGCGACAGCGAGCCGGTCTTGATCTGTCCGGCGTTGGTGGCAACCGCGATGTCGGCGATGGTGCTGTCCTCGGTCTCGCCCGAGCGGTGCGAGATCACGGCCGTGTAGGCGGCGCGCTGGGCCATGGCGACTGCTTCGAGCGTCTCGGTGAGCGTGCCGATCTGGTTGACCTTGACCAGGATCGAGTTGGCGATCTTCTGCTCGATGCCCTTTACGAGGCGCTCGGTATTGGTGACGAACAAGTCATCGCCGACCAGCTGGCATTTGGCGCCGAGCGCTTCCGTGAGCGCCTTCCACCCTTGCCAGTCGTCCTCAGCCATGCCGTCCTCGATCGACACGATGGGGAAGCGAGAGACCAGGTTGGCGAGGTACTTCGTCATCCCGCCAGCGTCCAGCGACTTGCCCTCGCCTTCCAGCTGGTACTTGCCGCCCTTGTAGAACTCGGTGGCCGCGCAATCCAGCGCCAGCACCACGTCCTCGCCCGGCTTGTAGCCCGCTCCCTCGATCGACCGCATGATGAAGGCGAGCGCTTCCTCGGCCGACTTGAGGTTGGGCGCGAAGCCGCCCTCGTCGCCGACGTTGGTGCTGTGCCCCGCATCCTTGAGGCCCTTGCGCAGGGTGTGGAAGATCTCCGAGCCCATGCGCACCGCGTCCGCGCACGTGGCGGCGCCCACCGGCATGATCATGAATTCCTGGATGTCGATGGGGTTGTCGGCATGCGCCCCGCCGTTAATGATATTCATCATCGGCACGGGCAGCAGGTGCGCATTGGCGCCCCCGAGGTAGCGATAGAGCGGCAGCCCGCTCCCTTCCGCGGCCGCCTTCGCCACCGCCAGCGAGACCCCGAGGATGGCATTGGCGCCGAGGCGTCCCTTGTTGGGCGTGCCGTCGAGCTTCTTCAGCGCATCGTCGATGCGCCGCTGCTCGCGCGCATCCATGCCCGACAGCGCATCGAAGATCTCCCCGTTGACGGCATCGACCGCGTTGCGAACGCCCTTGCCGAGATAGCGCTTCTTGTCGCCGTCGCGCAGCTCGACGGCCTCGTGCGCCCCCGTAGAGGCGCCGGACGGCACGCCAGCGCGCCCGAGTGAGCCGTCCTCCAGGAGGACGTCGACCTCGACCGTGGGATTGCCTCGGCTGTCCAGGATCTCGCGGCCGATGATGTCGACGATGGCGGTCATGGATTTGTCCTTGTGTGGTGGTGAACTATCCCTCCGCATGGCAGGACGGGCGTTCTAACCTTTATCATCAACCCCCGAGAGCCGGGAAGCACGCGCAGGATCGCCGCATGAGCAAGCCTGGTGAACTTGCCCACGACGAAATCGTTTCCCGTCGCAGCGAGCGGCGCGTCGTCATCCTGGCCACGTCGTTCGGCTTCCTGATGTTCCTATGCCTATGCGCCTTCGTACCGGGCCTGGGGCCGATCCTGCGCGTCTACACCAATCCGTCGGGATCGATGATGCCGACCATCCGCACCGGCAGCTACAGCGTCGTATCGCGGGCGTCCTATGGCTACAGCCGGTACTCGTTCGACAGCTTCGAGCTGCCGATCGCCGGCCGGTGGCCGGCCCTGATGCCGCAGCGGGGCGACGTCGTCGTGTTCCGCCTTCCGCGCGACCACAAGACGCAATACGTCAAACGCGTCGTCGGCCTTCCGGGAGACCGCATCCAGATGATCAAGGGCCGGCTGTCGATCAACGGTGCGCTCGTGCCGGTCGAGCCGGCGTCGGAGTCTGCAGGCTCGCTGGGCGAAAAGCGCACCGTGCCCACCTATGTCGAGAAGCTTCCGGGCGAGACCAGCTACCACATCTTGAAGGCAGACGGCGGCAACGGCCCCTCCGACAACACGCCCGAATTCCTGGTGCCGGCGGGCAATCTGTTCGTGCTGGGCGACAACCGCGACAACTCCAGCGACAGCCGGCACCAGTCGCCGACCTACGGCGTCGGTTTCGTCCCCGTCGAGCTTGTGATTGGGCGCGTCATCGTCACATTCTGAAGTTGGATGGGGTCAGACCTGGGCCACACCCTCAAATATCCACCACCTCCAGCACGCCGGGCACGGTGGAGATGGCACCCTTCTGCGCAGGCGAGATGTCGAAGCGGCCGGGCATGGCAATCTCTACCTCGCGGCGGCGGTCCTCGAGCATCATGCTCAGGCACACGATGCCCTTGCCCCCCGGCTTCAGCATTGCCTTCAGCTCATCGAGGCGCCCGGTGTTGGCCTCAAAGACGCGGCCGTCGAGCACCACCTTCAACCCCCGCTGCAGGCCTTCGGTGGCCTCGTCGAGGGACTGGATCGACTGCACGCGCAGCTTCAGCACGTCGCCGTCGCGCTCGCCTTCCACCGTGAGCAGCACCGCGGCTCCCGACTCGAGCAGATGACGCGAGGCGGCCAGCGTCTCGGAGAAGATCACAGCCTCGAACTGGCCGGTGGGCTCGGAGAACAGAGCAAAGGCGAACTTATTGCCTTTCTGCGACCGGCGCTCGCGAGCCGAGACGACGATGCCGGCGAGCCGTCCGGCGACGACGCCACGGTCCGCCCGCGCCTCGAGCTCCGCATAGGGCAGGATGCCGAGCTTGGCCAGCACGCTCGCATAGGCATCGAGCGGATGGCCGGAGAGGAAGAAGCCGACCGCCTCGAACTCGTGCTGCAGGCGCTCCATGGGCGTCCAGGCCTTCAGCGCCCGGATGTCGATCTGCGGCCGCGCCGCCGCTCCCCCGCCGCCGAACAGATCGTCGGTACCCTGCGCCGCGTTCGCCGCCTGCCGATTGGCGAACGCCAGCATCTGCTCGACGTTGCCGTGCACCAGGGCGCGGTTGGGCTCCAAGGCATCGAAGGCGCCGGCCGCTGCCAGCGTCTCCAGTGCACGCTTGTTGAGAGCCTTGGTGTTGCAACGCCCGGCGAAGTCGGAGAGGTCCTTGAACCGCCCGTTGGCGGTGCGCTCCTCGACGATGCTGCCGACCGCGAGCGCACCGATGTTCTTGAGCGCTGCCAGCGAGTAGCGGATGGTCTTCTCTCCGGCGAGGAAATCGACCTCCGAGGCGTTGATGCAGGGGGGCTGGATGGCGATACCAGACTTCTTGGCCTCCGCCGCGTACATTGAGAGCTTGTCGGTGTTGCCCGCGTCCAGCGTCATGGAGGCCGCCAGGAATTCCTCGCGGTAGTTGGCCTTGAGGTAGGCGGTGTAGTAGGCGACGTGGGCGTAGGCCGCCGTGTGCGCCTTGTTGAAGCCGTAGCCCGCGAACTTGTCGACCAGCTCGAAGATGTAGGCCGCCTCCTCGCGCGGTACACCCTTCTTCATCGCGCCCGCCACGAACTCGGCCTGCTGCCGGCCCATGATGGCCTTGTCTTTCTTGCCCATGGCCTTGCGCAGGATGTCGGCTTGCCCCAGCGAGTAGCCCGCCATCACCTGCGCGATCTGCAGCACCTGCTCCTGGTAGATGATGACGCCGTAGGTCTCCTTCAGGATCGGCTCCAGCATGGGATGGAGGCAATCGACCGGCTCCTCCCCATGCTTCCTGTTGATGTAGGTCGGGATGTTGTCCATGGGGCCTGGCCGATAGAGCGCGGTCATGGCCATGATGTCCTCGAAGCGGTCGGGCTTCAGCCGCTTCAGGCTCTCGCGGACACCGGCGCCTTCCAGCTGGAACACGCCCACCGTGTCCGCCTTCGCCAGCAGCTCGTAGGTCTTGCGGTCGTCGAGCGGGATCTTCAGGAGATCGACGTCGATGCCGCGGCCGCGCTTGATCAGGGCCACGGCCTTCTGCAGCACGGTTAGCGTCTTGAGGCCCAGGAAGTCGAACTTCACCAGGCCCGCTGCCTCCACCAGCTTCCAGTTGTACTGCGTGATGGGGAAGCTCGACTTGGGATCGCGGTAGAGGGGAACGAGCTCGTCGAGCGGCCGGTCGCCGATCACCATGCCGGCCGCGTGCGTCGAGGCGTGGCGGTAGAGCCCCTCGAGCTTGCGGGCGATCTCGAGCAGGCGTGCCACCACCGGCTCGCGGTCGCGGGCTTCCTGCAGCTTGGGCTCGCCGTCGATGGCCTGCTCCAGCGTCACGGGGTTGGCCGGGTTGTTGGGGATGAGCTTGCAGAGCTTGTCGATCTGCCCGTAGGGCATCTGCAGCACGCGTCCGACGTCGCGCAGCACGGCGCGGGCCTGCAGCTTGCCGTGCGTGATGATCTGCGCCACGCGGTCGGCGCCGTATTTCTTCTGCACGTAGCGGATCACCTCGTCGCGCCGGTCCTGGCAGAAGTCGATGTCGAAATCGGGCATCGACACGCGTTCGGGGTTCAGAAAGCGCTCGAACAGCAGGCCGAAGCGCAGGGGATCGAGGTCGGTGATGGTGAGCGACCAGGCCACGAGCCCATTGGATGAAGTCGGCGACGATCAGGAAGTAGCCGGGAAACTTCATCTTCGAGATGACGCCGATCTCGAAGTCGAGCCGCTTGGCGTAGTCGGCCTCGGTGAAGTTTGGTGCCAGCGGCGTGGTGGCAAGCCGCTGCTTCAGGCCGGCCTCGGCCTGGGCGCGCAGCTCGGCCGTCTCGAGGACCAGCTGATCCTCCTCGCTGGTGCCCGGCGCCGCCGGGACGAAGCGGGGCAGGATCGGCTTCTTGCCCTTGGGCCGGAAGGCGCAGCGCTTGGCGATCTCGATGGTGCTGGCGAGCGCCTCCGGCAGGTCCGCGAACAGCTCGGCCATCTGCGCGGCCGTCTTGAAGAAATGCTCCCGCGACAGGCGGCGGCGCTTGTCCTCGGTGACGTAGGTCCCCTCCGCGATGCACAGCAGCGCATCGTGCGCCTCGTAATCGTCGGGGGAGGCGAAATAGACCTCGTTGGTGGCGACGATCGGCAGGGCGCGGGCATAGGCGATGTCGAGCAGGGCCGGCTCGGCCTCGATCTCGTGCTTGAGGCCGTGCCGCTGGATCTCGACGTAGAGCCGGTCGCCGAAGATCTTCTCCAGAACCTTCAGGCGTTCGAAGGCGACCTCTTTCTGGCCCTCGCGCAGAGCCTTGTCGATCGGCCCATCAGGTCCCCCCGTCAGCGCGATCAGGCCGCCGCCATGGGATTCCAGCCGCTCGATCTCGATGTGCGGTGTCTCGTCCTCGGCGGGGTCGAAGAAGGCCTGGGAGGAGAGTTTCATGAGGTTCTGCCAGCCCCGCTCATCGCACGCCAGCAGAGCGAGTGCGCCGGCGGGCTGCGAGCGGGGCTGATTGGCGCCGTTGCGCTGCAGCCCATTGGGCTGGGGGCGGTCGCCGAAATCGACCTGCAGCGTGCAGCCCACGATCGGCTGGATGCCTGCTTCGGCGAGCTTGTCGGAGAATTCCAGCGCGCCGAAGAGGTTGCCGGTATCCGTGAGACCCACCGCGGGAAAGCCCTGCGCCACCGCCAGCTTGGCGAGCTTCTGGTTGGTGATGGCGCCTTCCAGCAGCGAATAGGCCGAGTGCACCTTGAGGTGCACGAACTGCGGCGCTGGCGCGGGAGTAGCGGAGCTGGTGCGAATCGGTTCGGTCATGGCGAACTGTAGACGGTCGCGACGCGGCCACAACGCGCGGCCGCCACCGTCCGCGGTGCCCGCTGATAACCTGCCGCGGCACTACATATTGCCGGGGATCTATGCAAGAGGATAGCTGTGGAGAAAGACCCGCGATGATCGAAGCGCTGCGCGAGACCATTGCACAGCATGGGGCCGTCTGGCTGGCGCTGGGTGGCCTGGCGATCGGCTGCCTGTTCGGCGCCGTGGTGTTTGCCACCAACTTCTGCGCCATGGGCTCGCTGTCGGATGTGCACAACTTCGGCGACTGGCGGCGATTCCGCGCCTGGATCCTGGCCGGCGCCACGGCGCTCATTGGCGCCCAGCTGCTGCAGGCAGGCGGCGTCGTCGCACTCGACAAGTCCATGTACCTCGCCGGCGCCAGTCTCAACTGGGCGGGGTATATCCTGGGCGGACTGATGTTCGGCTTCGGCATGGTGTTTACCGGCGGCTGTCCCAGCCGCAACCTCGCGCGCGCCGGC
>VBAB01000972.1 GCA_005888525.1 Alphaproteobacteria bacterium | reverse complement strand
CAGGTTGCCAAGGGCAACTTCGCCACGCCCGACGAGGCCGTGCGCGCGGGCGTACAGCTGCTGGAGGCGCAGGAAGCGGAGCTGCAGGAGCTGAGGAAGCTGATCGACGAGGGTGACGCCGCTTACGCGAGCGGTGATTATACCACCTACACCAGCGCCGATACGTTTCTAACGGATGTGAAGCAGTCAGGAGCCCAGCGATTACGCCAAAAGTCTTGAATGTCACCGGCCCCGCAAAGCGCGACGTCGCCGATATTCATCACCATATCGCACAGCACGACACAACGGCCGCGGACCGACTGGTATTGAGTCTGTACGCTCATTTCGATCGCATAGCCGCTACCGGTCACTCAGGAGTACCACGCGACAACATTCGCCCCGGGCTTCGGCTGGCGACCCACGGCCGCTACAACATTTACTTTCGCGTCGCAACGTGCTGTTCCTGCCGCGGTCTTAGGCGATGGAAGCCGACTTGGTGCCTGAGGCTGACGCAATCACGACCTCGCCCTGAGCCCTGTCGAAGGGCGGGCCGCGGGCTCCAAGCGTGCTTCGACAAGCTCAGCACGGGGTTGCAGGCTGGTAAGTGAGGACCGCATCGTCTACAGGCCCGGGTCAGTACTTTGCCTTGACAGTATAGGTGGTGTCGAACTCTGTGGGTCTGACACCATGACGAGCGGTTGAAGATGGTCGCCGATCCCGCCAGCGAAGACACCAAGGGTGTCAGACCCTCCGGGTCCGACAGCGCCGGAACCTGCCTGCGCGTGCTGGCGACGACCGGTTTTGCCGACTACGCCCTGCTCGACAGCGGAACGGGGCGCAAGCTGGAGCGCTTCGGCCGCTTCACGGTCGACCGTCCCGAGCCGCAAGCGATGTGGCAGCCGGCGCTGGAGCCCGGCGTGTGGCTGCGCGCCGACGCGCAATTCAAGGCCGGCGGCGGCGAGGAGGAGGGCGAGGGCGGGCGCTGGTACCGGAACAAGCCGCTGCCCGAGACCTGGGCGCTGAAGGTGCTCGGCGTCACCGTGCTCGGCCGGCTCACCAGCTTCCGCCACCTGGGCCTGTTCCCCGAGCAGCTGCCGCATTGGCAATGGATGCTGGAGCGGCTGGGCGACGTGCGCGGCGAGACGCCCCGCGTCCTCAATCTCTTTGCCTACACCGGTGCCGCCTCGCTGATCGCGGCCCGCGCCGGCGCCGAGGTGACGCACGTCGACGCCTCCAAGCGGGCGATCGCCTGGGCCAAGCAGAACCAGGCGGTATCGAAGCTGGGCGAGGCGCCGATCCGGTGGATCCTGGAGGATGCGCGCAAGTTCGTGGCCCGCGAGGTGCGGCGCGGCAAGAGCTACCACGTCATCCTGGTCGACCCGCCCAAGTTCGGGCGCGGACCGGAGGGCGAGGTGTGGGACACCTTCCTGCACCTGGCTCCGCTGCTGCGCGATTGCGCTCCGCTGCTGGCGCCGGGGCGGGCGGCGCTGGTGCTCACCACCTATGCCATCCGCGCCTCGGCGCTGGCGACGGACGCGCTGGTGCGCGAGTGCCTCGCCGGCCGTCCGGGCACCCTCGAGAGCGGGGAGCTGGCCGTGGTGGAGGAGGCCGGCGGGCGGCTGCTCCCGACCTCGCTCTTCACCCGATGGACCTCGGGCGATGGCGCGCCCTGAGCCGCAGCGCGGGGGTGTCCGCGCCATCACCAGCCTGCAGAACGAGCGGGTGAAGCTCATCCGCTCACTCGAGATGCGCAAGGTCCGGCGCGAGACGGGCCTGTTCGTCGCCGAGGGCGCCTCCGTGCTGGTGACGGCGCGCGAAGCGGGATGGGCGCCGCGCATGCTCGTCTTCCTGGCGGGCAGCGCGCAGGCGGGCGTGGCCCGCGAGTTGCTCACGTGGGCGGAGGCTGCGGGCGCGGAATGCCTGGAGGTCTCGCCGGCCGTCCTCGCCAAGCTCGCCGCCAAGGACAACCCGCAGACGATGCTGGGCGTGTTCGAGCAGCGCTGGGCAGCCGAGCCCGCGGCGGAGCGGCTCGCGCAAGACGCGCTATGGCTGGCGCTGGAGGCCATCCGCGACCCCGGCAACCTCGGCACCATCATCCGCACCGCCGACGCCGTCGCTGCCGCTGGCGTAATCCTGGTGGGCACCAGCTGCGATCCCTATTCGCACGAGGCCGCGCGCGCCAGCATGGGCTCCACCTTCAACGTGCCGCTGGTGCGCATGAGCGCGGAGC
>VBAB01000971.1 GCA_005888525.1 Alphaproteobacteria bacterium | reverse complement strand
GCCTTTGCCCTGGCACAGGAGCTCGCACGCCGCGCGATCCCCGTCGATTTGGTGACGGATATGCGCGGGGACCGCTACGGAGGTGATTTTCCCGCGCGCGCCGTCTACCGCGTCGCCTCCGCCACCCTCTCGCAACGCTCACTGTTTGGGGCCGCCAGGACCAGCTGGACGCTCCTGCGCGGCATCGCCGCGGCGTTCAAGCTGCTGGGCGAGGTGCGCCCTGGCGCCGTCGTGGGGTTCGGCGGCTACCCGGCCTTCCCCCCGCTCGTCGCCGCCCGGCTCCGCCGCATCCCCACTGCCGTGCACGAGCAGAATGCCGTGCTCGGCCGGGCGAACCGGATGCTCGCGACTCGCGTCAACGCCATCGCCACCTCGTTCGAGCCGACCAAGCATCTGGAGGGACCCGCGTTGGGCCGCGCGCGTCTCACCGGCAACCCGGTGCGCGATTCTGTGATCGACTGGGCGGCACAGAGCTATCACGCGCCCACCAGTGAGGGGCCCTTCTCGCTCCTCGTAGTCGGCGGCAGCCAGGGCGCACGCTTCTTCTCCGACATGCTCCCTCCGGCCCTGACCTTGCTGTCGCCCGAGATGCGCGCCAGCCTGTTCGTCGTGCAGCAGTGCCGCGAGGAGGATTTGGCGCGCGTCGAGGCGGCCTATCGCGCCACCGGCGTGCGTGCGCATTTGGCGCCGTTCTTCGCCAATCTTCCCGAGGAAATGGCCAAGGCGCACCTCGTCATCGGCCGGGCAGGGGCGTCGACCGTAGCCGAGCTCACGGTCATGGGCCGGCCGGCGATTCTCGTGCCGCTGCCGCATGCGATCGACAACGACCAGTTGCAGAACGCGAAGCGACTTGCCGAATCGGGCGGCGCTTGGTGCATAGAGCAGAAGGAGCTGACGCCGGAGCGGCTCGCCAGCGCTCTCAGCCGTTTGCTGAGCGCCCCGGATATGCTGGCGCAGGCGGCAGCGGCGGCGAAGCGCCAGGGTCGGCCGGATGCCGTAGTCCGGCTCGCCGATCTGGTCGAGGAGCTGGTAGGCAGAGGTGACAAAACGGCGTAAGGCTTCACCGCACAGTGTGGGCAGCGGCCGGCGGGCAGCGAGGGAACTATTACTGATGCAAATGCCCGGCAAGTTGGGGCCCGTGCACATTCTGGGCATCGGCGGCATCGGCATGAGCGCGATTGCCGAGATCCTGCACGCCAAGGGCTACACGGTGCAGGGCAGCGACCAGAAGGACAGCGCCAATGTTCGCCGTCTGCGCGCCAAGGGTATTCGCGTGTTCGTCGGCCACGATCCGGTGAACCTGGTCGGGGCGCGTTTCGTCGTCATCTCCACGGCCGTCAAGCCCAGCAATCCCGAGCTCGAGGCTGCGCGCAAGCGCGGACTGCCCGTCATGCGCCGCGCCGAGATGCTGGCGGAGCTGATGCGGCTCTACGCCACCGTCTCCGTCACCGGCACGCACGGCAAGACCACGACCACCTCGCTCATCGCCCACATATTCAATGTCGCCGGCCTCGACCCCACCGTCATCACTGGCGGCATCATCAACGAATGGGGCTCGAACGCGCGGCTCGGTGACGGCAAGTGGATGATCGTGGAGGCCGACGAGTCCGACGGCACCTTCATCAAGATGCCCACGCAGATCGGCGTCGTCACCAACANNNNCGTCGTCACCAACATCGATCCGGAGCATCTCGACTACTTCAAGACCGTGGAGAACATGCACCGCGAGTTCGAGACGTTCTTTCGCAACATCCCCTTCTACGGCCTCGCCGTCGCCTGCATCGACCATCCCGTGGCGGCCGAGATGATCGAGCGCCTCGAGCTGCGGCGCGACGGCCGCCGCCTGTTGACGTACGGCACGTCGCCCAAGGCCGATCTCGTCTTGAAGTCGGCGCGCGTGGAGGGTTCGGTCACGTCCTTCGATGCCGATCTCGGACCGCGCGTGTCCGGCGGGGCGCGCACGCTCACGGGCTGGAGCGTGCCCATCCCCGGCGAGCACAATGCCCTCAACGCGCTGGCGGCCATTGCCGTCGCCAGCGAGGCCGGCATCGGCGATGACGTGATACGCTCGGCGATGGCGGGCTTCTCCGGCGTCAAGCGGCGCTTCCAGCTCACCGGCACGTGGAACGGCGTGGCCATCTACGACGATTACGGCCACCACCCGGTGGAGATCGCCGCCACGCTGAAGGCTGCCCGGGCCGGCGCGCGCGGCCGTGTCATCGCCGTCCTCGAGCCGCACCGCTACACGCGCGTGCGCGATCTCTTCGGCGAGTTCGCCGCCTGCTTCAAGGACGCCGACAGCGTCATCGTCACGCCGCTCTACTCGGCTGGCGAGGTGCCGATCGACGGCGTGGACCACATGTCCCTGGCCGAGGCGATTCGTGAGGCGGGCCACGCCGCCGTGATGACGGTCGGCAGCGAGCGCGAGATCGTTCCGGCGCTCGAGAGCTTCGCCACTTCCGGCGACATCGTCGTCTGCCTGGGAGCCGGCAACAGCACCGAATGGGCACACGCCTTGCCCGAGTGGCTCGCCGGCGAGCCCAAGCGCGCCGGAGGCGCGGCATGAGCTTTCCCGATCTGCTGCCCGAGATCGCCACCTGGATGCCGCAGTTGCGGGGACGCGTTGTCGCCAACGCCATGCTGGCTGATATCACGTGGTTTCGTGTCGGCGGACCGGCGCAGGTGCTGTTCACGCCCGCGGACGAGTCCGATCTTGCCTATTTCCTCAGGCAGCTCCCGCGCGAGGTCTCGGTGGTGGTGATCGGACTCGGCTCGAATTTGCTGGTGCGCGACGGCGGCGTGCCGGGAGTGGTCGTGCGCTTGGGGCGCGGTTTCTCCAGGACCGAAGTCGAGCCGGGCCACCGCTTGCGGGCGGGAGCTGTCGTGCCCGATGCCAAGCTCTCCCGCGCCGCGGCGGATGCGGGCATTGCCGGCCTTGCGTTCTATCGCGGCGTGCCGGGATCGGTCGGGGGCGCGCTGCGCATGAACGCCGGCGCGCACGGCCGCGAGACCAGGGAGGTGCTGGTCGAGGCACGCGCCGTTGACCGCGACGGCAACATCCATGTGCTGCCGCTCGAGGCGATGCAGCTTACCTACCGTCACTGCGGCGTGTCGGACGACTGGATCTTCACCGCGGCGCTATTCCAGGGCAGCCCCGGTGAGCCGGCCGCGATTCTCGAGCAGATGGAAGAGGTGGCCGAGTACCGCGAGGCCAATCAGCCGATCAGGGAGCGTACCGGCGGCTCCACCTTCAAGAATCCGCCGGGCTCCAGCGCCTGGAAGTTGATCGACCAGGCAGGTTGCCGCGGCTTGCGGGTCGGCGGCGCCAA
>VBAB01000128.1 GCA_005888525.1 Alphaproteobacteria bacterium | reverse complement strand
CCGCCCGCACCAAGACCAGCAAGCGGATGATCTATTACTATTTCGGCGGCAAGGAGGGTCTCTACATCGCCGTGCTGGAAGCAGCATATCGCAGCATTCGGACCGTCGAGGCGACTTTGGACCTCAAGCCCATGAAGCCAGAGGATGCCCTCAAGACCCTTATTGTCTTTACTTTCGACTACCAGAACGCACATCCGGAATTTGTTCGCCTCGTGATGAACGAAAATATTCTCAACGGCGCATACCTGGCGCGTTCAAAGGCAATACAGCGGCTCAACATGACGGCCATCGACACGTTGCGCAATCTGTTGGCTCGGGGCCAGCGGGATGAGGTGTTCCGCCATGATGTAGACCCCGTCGACCTTCACATGTCGATCAGCGCGCTCAGTTTTTTCAACATTGCCAATCGCGCCACATTCTCCACGATCTTCAAGCGCGACATGGCGTCGGCGAAAGCGTTGGCCGCGCGCCGCAACCAGGTGGTCGACACCATCCTCCGCTACGTCAAACGCTGAGACGCGTCCCGCACTCGACCGGCGATGGCCGTTTGACAAGACGTACCAACTGGTACATTTTCGCAAAAAGCGCCCCTGAGCGCCGGGCGCGACGCGCTCACCGACGCAAACAACAATAGGAGGAACCATGGATATCATCGATCGCCGCACTCTTGTCGTCGGCGGCGCTGCAGCCCTTGCCCTTGCATCGGCTCTCCCGGCGCAGGCCCAGGTCAAACCGAAACTGCGGCTGTCGGTGGCCTTCCCCGAGACCGATCTTCGCGCGGAGGGCTATAAGGCGTTCGCGGCTGCGATGAAGGACGACATTGATCTCGAGCCCTTCTGGAGCAACACGCTGTTCAAGCAGGGTACCGAGCTCGTCGCTCTGCAGCGCGACAACCTCGAACTCTGCAACTTGGCGCCAGCCGATATCTCGAAGCAGATTCCGGCCTGGTCGCTCCTCACCTCGGCCTATTTGTTCCGCGACTACGACCATCTCAGAAAGACGTTCGTCAGCGACGTCGGCAGGGACTTCATCAAGATGGCCCGTGACCAGGTGGGCATTGAAGTGATCCGGCCGGTGTATTTCGGTGCGCGTCAGGTTAACCTGAAGCCAACGAAGAAGATCAATACGCCGGCCGATCTGGCTGGTGTGAAACTGCGCATGCCCCCCGGCGAGTTCTGGCAATTTCTCGGCGAGTCGATCGGCGCCAATCCGACGCCAGTGGCGTTCGCCGAGCTGTACACCGCCCTGCAAACCGGAACGGTCGATGGCCAGGACAATCCACTTCTGTCCGGACGCGTGATGAAGTTCTACGAAGTGACCTCGCAGTTCGTCCTCACCAGCCACGTGATCGGCTACGACGTGTTGTCGGTCTCGAAGAAAGCCTGGGACGGTCTGGGCCCCGAGAAGCAAGCCAAGTTCCGGGCCGAGGCCGACAAAGCCTTTGATGCGAATGCGGCAAAATACGACGCCCAGGAAAAGGACGCGATCGAGTTCTTCAAGAAGGAAGGCAAGCAGGTTTACACGCCGGACCAGAACGCGTTCCGAACGTTTGCGCAGAAGAAGTATCTCGAAAAATACGGCAACGACTGGCCGAAGGGCGCGATCGAGAAGATCAACGCGATCCAATGAGAGAGAGGCTGGCACACCAAGAGACCATCCTCCTGATTGGCCGGCCGGCTTTCATCGCGCGTTCGGCCTTCCATCGACCGACGCAGCATCGGGAGTGATCGATGACATCATGGTCACGTGCCACTGCAATCGCGCGGTGGCTGCGCCGAAGGGCTGAAAACATCGCCGTCATCCTATTGTCGACGATGTTCGCCTGCTTCATCATTCAGATCTTCTTCCGCTACGTGCTGAACAACCCGGTCGGCTGGACCGAAGAGGTCGTCATCACGATGTGGCTCTGGACGGTGCTCTGGGGAGCGGCCTTCATCCTGGGCGAGGCGGAAGAAATCCGCTTCGACATCATCTACTCGAATATCCCCGAAAGTGTGCGGCGGGTTTTCACGGTGATCACCGGCGTCGCACTCATTACTTTGTATGGAATCTCGCTGCCGGCCGCCTACAAGTACGTGAGCTTCATGAAGGTGGAGCGGTCGGCCTATCTGCATGTGCCGATCAACTGGATGTATGCCGTCTTCGTTATTTTCTCGGTGGCTTGCATTTGCCGCTACTGCTGGCTGGTGTATCGCGCAATTCGTGGCGGGAAATCTCCGGCAACCGATCCCGCCAAGATCGCTGATTGATCATGTCGCTCAGCCCTTTTGCACTTTGCATCATTGCGATTGTGCTGCTCGGAGCCCTCGGCTTGCCGATAGGCCACTCGATGGTCGCCGGCTCCATCCTTTATCTCCTGCTGTCGGGACTCGACCTCGGCACCGCCGCCGAGCAAATCCTGAACGGGCTTTTCAACAGCTACGTCCTGCTCGCGATCCCGCTGTTCATCCTCGCGGCCGACCTCATGAACATCGGCAGCCTCACCGACCGCCTTCTGCAATTCTGCCTCATACTGGTGGGGCGCTTCCGCGGCGGTCTCGGACACGTCAACGTCGTCGCCAACATGATCTTCGCCGGCATGTCCGGATCGGCGATTGCCGACGCGGTCGGCATCGGCCGCATCATCATCGGCATGATGACAAGGGAAGGCAGATACCCGATCGCCTATGCCGGCGCGATCACGGCTTCTGCCGCCATCATCGGGCCGATCATTCCGCCGTCGATCCCGATGGTTCTCTATGCGCTGATCTCGGATACCTCGATCGGCTACCTTTTCCTCGGGGGGTTCATTCCGGGCATCATGCTCGGGGTCGCTTTCATGATCATGAACTCGATCATCGCCCGGCGCCGCAACTATCCAGTCGAGGCGAAGATACCGTTGCGCGACGTTCCCAGGATAACGATCAGGGCATTTCCGGCGTTGATGCTGCCGGTCATCCTGCTGTTTGGCATCTACGGAGGTGTGATGACGCCGACCGAAGGCGCCGCGGCGGCGGCGTTCTATGCGCTGCTCGCATCAACCGTGCTTTATCGCGCGGTGACGTGGAAACAGCTCTACGACGCGATCCTCAGCAGCGCCAAGGCGACGACTTCCATTGGCATGCTGATCGCCGGGGCACTCGTCTTCAACTACGTGGTGACAATCGAAAATATTCCGAGCTCGCTTGCGCGCTTCATGGGTGGGTACGACCTGTCGGCGGCGGGCTTCCTGCTTCTCGTGAACATCATCCTGCTCGTCCTCGGTTGTTTGCTGGAGGGCAGTACGATCATTCTCGTCGTGCTTCCAATCTTTATCCCGACCGCAAAGGTGCTAGGTATTGACCTAGTGCATTTCGGGGTGGTTTGCGTCGTCAACATCATGATCGGTCTGCTCACACCACCTTATGGGTTGCTGTTGTTCGTGCTTGCCAACATGACCAAGCAACCCCTCGGCGCAATCGTGCGCGAAGCCTCCCCTTTCATTTTCGTGTCGATACTCGTGCTCGCCATCATCACAATTGTGCCGGACTCGATTCTCTGGCTACCGAGAGTCATGGGCTACAGGGGCTAGGGTGGGGATAGCTCATGCAGCAGCACATGCTCGTCGGTCTGATCGGCGCTAACATCCAAAAATCGCTTTCGCCGGCCCTCTTTGAGGACGCCTGTACTGCCGTTGGCATTCGCGGCCACTATCATCTCATGGACCTCGACCAGCTCCGAGGACGGAGTCTAAGCGATCTCATGCACGCCGTGCGTGCTGTTGGCTTCCAGGGTGTCAACATCACTTATCCATGCAAAGAGGCCGTGTTGCTTCTGCTCGACGAGGTGTCGGCGGAAGCGCGCCAGATTGGAGCGGTGAATACGGTCACTTTCGATAGCAACAACTGGACTGTCGGTTACAACACGGATCGCATCGGGTTCCGACGCGCGTTCGAAGAAGCGTTTGGACGGGACCTCATCGACGGCAAGACGGCTCTTCTCGTCGGCGCTGGTGGCGCAGGTCGCGCCGTCGCCTTCGCACTCTTCGACCTCGGCGTCGACGTGCTGCTTGTCCACGACAAAGATATGGAACGTGCTCATCGGCTCGCTGATGACCTCATTTCCAAATTCGGTGTTGGCCGCAGCCAGCCTGTAACGGATGTCGAATCGGGACTCTCGCGCGCGGCCGGACTGGTCAACGCCACGCCGGTGGGCATGCTGGGGATACCGGGCATTCCTGTCCCGCTTGGCGTCGTCGCAAGTCGTCTTTGGGTGGCGGATGTTATCTACACGCCGCTTGAAACCGACTTGGTCAAAGGCGCCCGCGCCAAAGGATGCAAGGTGATGGGCGGTGCCGGCATGTGCGTGCACCAGGCGGCCGAGACCTTCCGGCTCTTCACGGGACACGTTCCCGACATTCATCGCATGCAACGCGCGTTTGCCGAGGCGGCCGCTCGCAGAGACAAGAGGCTCGCCGGCTGAAATCCCACTAGGAGGCGTGATCCATGCAGACCTCGATTGCGACCGTGTCCTTGAGCGGTAGCTTGAGCGAAAAGCTCGAGGCGATCGCCGCAGCGAAATTCGATGCGGTGGAGATTTTCGAGAACGATCTTGTTACGTTCAACGGCACGCCCGCTGATGTGCGCCGCGCCGTCGAGCAACTCGGCCTCGGCATCGTTACACTGCAACCGTTCCGCGACTTCGAAGGCATGCCGGACAATCAGCGCGCCCGGGTTTTCGCGCGCGCGGAACGCAAGTTCGACGTGATGCAGGAACTTGGCTGCGACCTCCTGATGATCTGCAGCAACGTATCCCCCGATAGCGTGGGTGGGATCGAGCGTATCGCTGCCGACCTGCACGAGCTCGGCGACAGGGCCGCCAAACGCGGCCTACGTGTCGCCTTTGAGGCTTTGGCATGGGGCAAACACATAAATGACTATCGCGACGCCTGGGAAGTCGTTCGCCGCGCCAACCATCCATCGGTGGGTTTGGTACTCGACACCTTTCATATCCTGGCGCGCAAGACCGAGCTGAATGCGATCCGCTCGATCCCTCGCGACCGTATCTTTCTGGTGCAGATGGCCGACGCTCCGTTGCTGCAAATGGACTACCTGTCATGGAGCCGGCATTTCCGCAATTTTCCGGGCCAAGGCGAGCTTCCGATCCTCGACTTCATGGAAGCATTGGCGGCAACCGGCTACGACGGCCCGCTGTCGCTGGAGATTTTCAATGACCAGTTCCGTGCCGGCTCCGCCCGCAGCGTCGCCGTCGACGGCCATCGTTCCCTGCTATTCCTGCTTGATCAGTTGGCCGCGAAGAACCAGGCATTGGTCCCGGCAATCACGAAGTTGCCGGCGCGGTCCAAGCCGCTCGGCACCGAATTCGTGGAGTTTGCCGTCGACGATGCAAGCGCTCCAAAGCTCGAGCAGATGCTGTCGACGCTCGGCTTTCGCCGTGCCGGCCGGCACAAATCAAAAGCCGTGACGCGGTGGCATCAGGGCGGGATCAACCTCGTCGTCAACACCGAAAAGGAAGGTTTTGCCCATTCCTTCAACATCACGCACGGCTCCGCCGTGTGCGCGCTCGGGCTAAAAGTCAACAATGCAGCCGCTACCTTCGAGCGTGCCAAGCTGCTCCTCGATGAGCCGTTTCGTCAGCCCGTCGGTCCCGGCGAGCTCGACATCCCGGCAGTACGCGGGGTCGGAGGCAGTCTTGTCTACTTCTTGGATTCCAGCAGCGAGCTTGGACGCGTTTGGGATATCGAATTCGATGAGACGGGGGAGGACGGTTCGAACGCGGCCGGCTTGACTGCCGTCGATCACATCTCGCAGTCCATGCACTACGAGGAGATGCTGACCTGGCTGCTGTTCTACACCTCTCTGATCGACCTCAAGAAGATTCCGGCCCAGGATGTCGCCGATCCTGGCGGTCTGGTGAAAAGCCAGGTTGCCGAGTCCGAGGACGGCTGCCTTCGCATAATCCTCAACGCCTCCCAGAGCCAGCGCACCCAATCATCGCGCTTCCTCACGGAGGTGTTCGGCTCCGGTGTTCAGCACCTGGCGTTTGCGACCGACGACCTCTTGGCGACCGTGGCGCGCCTCGAGCGCAATGGAGTTGAGCTGCTGGAGATCCCAGAGAACTATTACGATGACTTGGAAGCGAAGATGGACCTTTCGCCGGATCGGCTCGACGCGCTCAGGGCCCACAATATCCTCT
>VBAB01000127.1 GCA_005888525.1 Alphaproteobacteria bacterium | reverse complement strand
CGCCTTCTGGTACGTGGTGCAGCGCACCTCGCTCGGCCGGGCGCAACGTGCCTGCGAGCAGGACCGGCGGATGGCGGCCCTGCTCGGCGTCGACGTCGACCGCACCATCTCGGTGACCTTCGTGATGGGCGCGGCGCTGGCCGCCGTCGCCGGGCTGATGTTCATGATCTATTACGGCGTGGTCAACTTCAACGACGGCTTCGTGCCCGGTGTGAAGGCCTTCACCGCCGCCGTGCTCGGCGGCATCGGCTCGCTGCCCGGCGCCGTGCTCGGTGGGTTGCTGATCGGCCTCATCGAGACGCTGTGGTCGGCCTACTTCTCCATCGACTACAAGGACGTTGCCACCTTCTCCATCCTGGCAATCACGCTCGTGTTCATGCCCTCCGGTCTGCTCGGCAAGCCGGACGTGGAGAAGGTGTGAGCCCCATGGCCGTGGACGCCGCCGAGCCCCGCCCCATGGCCTCAGCTTGGGCCCCAGCGAAGATCGCGGCCGCACTCAAGGACGCTCTCGGCACGGCCCTGCTGGCGCTGGGGCTGGCGGTGCCGATTTTGGCGCTGCGCACCGAGCAGAACATGTCCAACGAGCTGATCCTGCAGCCGCGCTGGCGCTATGCGGCGATTGCCGTGCTGCTGGCGTTCGCGGCGCGCTTTCTCTACCTCGTGGCGCCCAGCTTGCCCTCCAGGCGGCGCACGTTCACGGCTCCGCGCGGGCTCGGCCGCTCCCTGTCCATCGTCCTCCTGATCCTGCTTCTGCTCTATCCCGTGCTGGCTCTGGCCGTGACCGGCAAGGCGGGCGCCGTCAAGTGGATCGACAATTTCGGCATCCAGATCCTCATCTACATCATGCTGGGCTGGGGGCTGAATATCGTCGTCGGTCTCGCCGGCCTGCTCGACCTCGGCTATGTTGCCTTCTATGCCGTGGGCGCCTACGCCTATGCGCTCCTCGCCACCAGCGATCCGGTCAAGGCCTTCATGGCCGAGTGGGTCGGGGCGGGCTTCTGGCCGGTGTGGGCGTTCTGGATCTGCCTCCCCGTGGCCGGCCTCATGGCGGCGTTCTGGGGCATCCTGCTGGGCTTCCCGGTGTTGCGGCTCAGAGGCGACTATCTGGCCATCGTCACCCTGGCCTTCGGCGAGATCATACGCCTCATCCTGATTAACTGGGTGCCGGTCACCGGTGGTTACGCTGGCGTTTCCGGCATTCCGCGGCCCTCTTTCTTCGGCCTGCCCTTCAATGCCAGTGACGGGGGCTTTGCCGCCTTCTTCGGCCTGGAGTTCACCCCGCTCTACCGCACCATCTTCCTGTTCTACATGATCGTGGCGCTCGCCCTCCTCACCAACTGGGTGACCCTGCGGCTGCGCCGCCTGCCCCTGGGCCGGGCCTGGGAGGCGCTGCGCGAGGACGAGATCGCCTGCCGCTCGCTCGGTATCAACACCACCAACACCAAGCTCACCGCGTTCGCCATCGGCGCCGGCTTCGGCGGGTTTGCCGGCTCGTTCTTCGCGGCACGCCAGGGCTTCATCAGCCCAGAATCCTTCACCTTCATGGAAAGCGCGGTGGTGCTGTCGATCGTCGTGCTGGGCGGCATGGGCAGCCAGATCGGCGTGGCAATCGCCGCCTTCGCCATGATCGGCGGCACCGAGATCCTGCGCGAGCTCGACTGGCTCAAGCGCGTGTTCGGTCCCGATTTCGAGCCCACGCAGTATCGCATGCTGCTGTTCGGGCTGGCCATGGTGCTGCTCATGATCTGGAAGCCGCGCGGCCTGATCTCCTTCCGTGCACCGTCCATCTTCCTGCGCGAGCGCCGCCTGGTGCGCTCCGACATGGTGAAGGAGGGGCACGGGTGACGCCTGCTCCCGCAGTCCCGCTGCTCGCCGTCGAGCACCTGACCATGCGTTTCGGTGGTCTCATCGCCATCGACGACCTCTCCTTCTC
The DNA here is from genome assembly GCA_005888525.1 of Alphaproteobacteria bacterium. Lineage (GTDB taxonomy): Bacteria > Pseudomonadota > Alphaproteobacteria > Rhizobiales > Hyphomicrobiaceae > AWTP1-13. Next base: position 3,350 of record VBAB01000127.1, on the reverse strand, counting down.
CGCCGGCCGCGGCGAGATCACCGCCATCATCGGCCCCAACGGCGCCGGCAAGACCACGGTCTTCAACTGCATCACCGGGTTCTACAAGCCGACCAGCGGCCGCCTGCTCTTGAGCTTGGGCGATGCTACCGCGCCTGCCGATGTGGCGGCACTCACTGCCTCCGGTCGGCGTTTCCGCAGGACGGCGGCGGGTGCCGTCTTCCTGCTGGAGCGCATGCCCGATCACGAGATCGCCGCGCGCGCCCGCGTCGCCCGCACCTTCCAGAACATCCGCCTCTTCCCCGGCATGACGGTGCTGGAGAACCTGATCGTGGCCCAGCACAACGCGCTGATGGCCGCCTCGGGTTGGACGGTGCTGGGTCTCCTGGGCGCCAAACGCTACGTGCAGGCGGAGGCCAGGGCGGTGGAGCGCGCCCGGTCCTGGCTCGACAGGATAGCGCTCACCGACCGCGCGGACGATCCCGCAGGCGACCTACCCTACGGTGCGCAGCGGCGGCTCGAGATCGCGCGCGCCATGTGCACCGAGCCCGCCCTGCTCTGTCTCGATGAGCCGGCGGCCGGTCTCAACCCACGCGAGTCCGCGGACCTCACTGCGTTCCTCAAGTCCATCCAGGCCGAGCACGGCACGTCGATCCTGCTGATCGAGCACGACATGTCGGTGGTGATGGAGATCTCCGACCACGTGGTCGTGCTCGAGTACGGCTGCAAGATCTCCGACGGCACCCCCGAGCACGTGCGCAACGACGCCCGGGTCATCGCCGCCTACCTCGGCGTCGAGGACGAGGAGGTCGAGAAGGTAGAAGCGGAGATCGGGACGTGACAGGTCGTGTCCAGGACGGCGATAGCGGTGCGGGAGTTACTCCGGGACACATTCCCTGTTTATCCGAGAGGTGATAAATCGGTCGCGATGACTAAAGGCGAAATCGAGACGTCGAACTGTGACCGCCGGCAGCGAATGTCATTCCGGGCCTTGTGCCCGGAATCCATCCATCCGCGGGCGCCCGAGGCTCGGTGGTGATTTGCGACCAGTCCTCACTCTCGTGAGCCTCGCACTCGCCGCCAGTTGGATCCCGGGGACAAGCCCCGGGATGACACCGGCCGGGGAGTGGCACTGATGACCGAGCCGCTGCTCGCCGTGCGCGGCGTCATATGTCATTCCGGGCCTTGTGCCCGGAATCCATCCATCCGCGGACGCCCGAGGCTCGGTGGTGATTTGCGACCAGTCCTCACTCTCGTGAGCCTCGCACTCGTCGCCCTCTGGATCCCGGGGACAAGCCCCGGGATGACACCGGCCGGGGAGTGGCACCCATGACCGAGCCGCTGCTCGCCGTGCGCAGCGTCATATGTCATTCCGGGCCTTGTGCCCGGAATCCATCCATCCGCGGGCGCCCGAGGCTCTGTGGTGATTTGCGACCAGTCCTCACTCTCGTGAGCCTCGCACTCGTCGCCCTCTGGATCCCGGGGACAAGCCCCGGGATGACACCGGCCGGGGAGTGGCACCCATGAGCGAGCCGCTGCTCGCCGTGCGCGGCGTCAAGAGCTTCTACGGCAACATCATGGCGCTGAAGGGCGTCGCCGTGGACGTGCACGAGGGCGAGATCGTCACGCTGATCGGGGCCAACGGCGCGGGCAAATCCACGCTGATGATGACCATCTTCGGCAACCCCCGCGCGCGTGAAGGCCGCATCGTCTACCAGGGGCGCGATATAACGGATCTGCCCACCCACGAGATCGCCCGGCTGCGGATTGCCCAGTCGCCCGAGGGCCGGCGCATCTTCCCGCGCATGACGGTGCGCGAGAATCTTCAGATGGGCTCGGAAATCGACGAGGGCGCGCATTTCGAGGAGGATCTGGCGAAGGTCTGCGCCCTCTTCCCGGTGCTGGCCCGCCGCCTCGACCAGCGCGGCGGCACGCTCTCGGGCGGCGAGCAGCAGATGTTGGCGATCGCCCGCGCGCTCATGAGCCGGCCCAGGCTCCTGCTGCTCGACGAGCCCTCGCTCGGCCTCGCCCCGCTCATCGTCAAGCAGATCTTCCAGGTGCTGGCCGAGCTCAACAAGCAGGGCATGACCATCTTCCTGGTCGAGCAGAACGCCTTCCATGCGCTCAAGCTCGCCCACCGCGGCTACGTGATGGTGAGCGGCACCATCACCATGAGCGGCACGGGTAAGGAGCTGCTGGCGCGGCCGGAGATCAGGCAGGCCTACCTCGAGGGCGGCCGGCACTAATTGGGGAGCTCACAATGCCGATCAATCTCTACCAGGGCGGCGAGAACGGGCTGTGGACGTTCCTCCTCGTCACGATCCTGATGGGAGGGTTGGCGGCCTACGCATCGGGCAAAGCGATCGCCCAGACGTGGCGGCCGTTCTGGCATGTCCCGCTCTACATGCTGGCGCTCGCGGCTGTTGTCCGCTTCTGCCACTTCGCGCTGTTCGAGGAGCCGCTGTTGTCGCTGCGCAGCTACGCCGTGGATTTCGTTATCGCTTTTGTCGCGGCTTCGCTGGGTTACCGGCTGGTGCGGGCGCGGCAGATGGCGGTCCAGTACGGCTGGCTGTTCCGCCGCCGCGGCCCGCTGGGATGGCGCCCGACACCGCCCGCCCGATGACCTCTTTGCACTGCACAGCCCGCCCTGCAATCGATCGTGACATTGCCCAACTTTCGTTGAATGATCCGGCGCGATATCGGCGTGTGCGCCCGTTCGGGCGTTCGTTACTAACTCGGGAGGCCTCGGATGAAGAAGGTGTTCTGGCCAACGCTGGCCATCGCCGCTGCGGTTGTCTTGGGCGCGAGCGGCGCCTCTGCGCAAATCAAGGTCGGCGTCGCCGGTCCGCTCACCGGCCCCAATGCCGCGTTCGGCGCCCAGCTGAAGAACGGCGCCGAGCAGGCCGCCGCCGACATCAATGCCAAGGGCGGCATCAACGGCCAGCAGATCCAGCTGTCGTTCGGCGACGACGCCTCCGATCCCAAGCAGGGCGTGTCGGTCGCCAACAAGATGTTCGGCGAAGGCGTCAAGTTCATCATCGGCCACTTCAACTCCGGCGTCACCATGCCCGCCTCCGAGGTCTATCAGGAGAACGGCATCTACATGATCACGCCGTCGGCGACCAACCCCAAGATCACCGAGCGCGGAATGTGGAACGTGTTCCGCACCTGCGGCCGCGACGACCAGCAGGGCGAGGTGGCGGGCGCTTACATCCTGGCGAACTTCAAAGGCAAGAAGATCGCCATCGTCCACGACAAGACGACCTACGGACAGGGGCTCGCGGACGAGACCAAGAAAGCCATGACCAAGGGCGGCATGAAAGAAGTGCTGTATGAAGGCATCAATCTCGGCGAGAAGGATTTCTCCGCCC
>VBAB01000969.1 GCA_005888525.1 Alphaproteobacteria bacterium | reverse complement strand
GGTCCGCGCGAAAGGGTTGTCGAGGACACGCGAGCGGCTCCATACATTGCCGACCAGCGACCGGAAATTGCCGACGAGGCTAGTCAACCCCGAAGTGTGCTCGGCATCCAGGTTCGAACCAAGACGGAAGAAGCTATGGGGAGGATCATTGATCTATTGGCGGATCGCGACGGCAAGGTGGTAGCCGCTGTGATCGAATTCGGCGGATTCCTCGGAATAGGCACGCGCAAGATCGCCGTCGAATGGTCTGCCCTGCGCATCGAGGCGGACAAGTCCCCGGTCGCAATCCTGGATGTAACGCGGGAGCAACTTCGGGTGGCTCCAGAATACAAACCCGACCGTCCCGCAGCGGTATTCAGGGTCAATCAGCCGGCATCATCACCCATTCTGGAAGCACCGGAGCCTATGGCCAAACCGATGTCACCGGTTCCAGCGTCGGAGGACCGCGTCTCTAGATAACCCTAGACTGGCCCCACACGGCAATAGCGGCAACGACAAGCCCGCAGCGGCAGGGCGTAATGTGCCGGCAGCGTGCGCGGATCCCTCCTATGAACAATCGCTGTCGCGCAGTCTACTTGAAGCCGGAAATTTGCAAGGCGTCGCGCGAGGCATGCATCCTCTCCATCCCACAAAGTATTGTCGCCTCTACGGCTCACGACCCATGGGGATTCAGGCGGAGCTATCACCGCCGGCCGCAATCAATTCATGTGCCAGCCGTGGCTGACGATGATCGACTCGCCAGTCAGAGCATTGGTCTTGAAGCCGGCCAGCAACAGCGCGATCTCGGCGATGTCCTCGACCATCGTGAACTCTTTGTCGACGGTCTCGCCCAGCATTACCTCCCTGATGACGCGCTCTTCGGTTATGCCCAGCTCTTTGGCCTGCTCAGGGATCTGCTTCTGTACGAGTGGCGTCATCACGAAGCCAGGGCAAATGACGTTCGCGCGCACATTGTGCTTGGCTCCCTCCTTCGCCATCGTGCGCGCGAGTCCCAAAATACCGTGCTTGGCTGCCACATAGGCGGACTTGAGCGGTGAGGCCTCATGGCTGTGCACCGAGCCCATGTAGATCAGTGCGCCTGAATTTTGCTTGTACATGTATTTGACGCAGGCCTTCGTGGTCAGGAACGCGCCGTCGAGATGGATGGCTAAAATCTTCTTCCAGTCTGCAAACGGGAATTCCTCGATCGGGTGCACGATCTGGACGCCGGCATTCGAGACAAGGACATTGATGGAGCCAAAGGCCGCCGCGGCCTGATCTACACCCGCGTTTACCTCTTCCTCGCTCGACACATCCATGCGAATACCGATTGCGGTTTTCTTATCGCCCAATTCGCTCGCCGCCTGCGCGGCTTTGGTCGGATCGAGATCGGCGATGACAACACGACCTTCGGCTTCCACATAGCGTTTGGCAATCGCGTGGCCGATGCCGCTTGCCGCGCCGGTGATCAGAGCAACTTTGCCGTTGAGCTTCATGATGCGTACTCCTTGAAGGGGCTGAGAGTGGATCAATGCGTTTCTCAACGCGGACTTGTGAAGCGCTTCGAGGGAGAGACATAGCTTCGATGAACGCCACCCGAGCTTAACCGCAAAGGGGAGATGGGCACTAACTGCGGGATGCCACGCGGGAGTTTGAGGAGTGTTCTCTTGCGTGCCCATCGGTAGAGCCACCGGTTGGACGCGGAACCAGGCCACGTAGAGCGCCGGCAGGAACACCAGCGTAAGCAGCGTTGCCACGACCAGTCCCCCCATCACCGCGTAGGCCATCGGTCCCCAGAAAACGGTGGGTGCGATAGGGATCATGCCGAGGATCGCGGCGGCGGCTGTCAGTAGGATTGGACGCAGCCGATGTTGGGTGGCGGCGATAACCGCATCCCAGGCGGGCTTGCCATTTGCAATTTCTGTATCGATCTGATCGATCAGGATCACCGAATTGCGGATCACCATGCCGACCAATGAAACGATGCCGAGGATGGCGACGAACCCCATCGGCGCACCCGAGATCAGCAGCGCCGCGGCAACTCCGATGAGTGCCAGTGGCGCGGTCGCGAGCACAAGAAACAGACGCTGGAAGCTCTGCAGCTGCACCATAAGGATGGTGATCATGACCAGCAGCATGAGCGGGAATACGGCGAACACGCTGGCCTGGGCCTTGGCGCTGTCCTCGACCGTGCCACCAATAACCACGCTGTAGCCTGGTGACAGTTTTGCCTTGAACTGTTGCATCTGGTCAGCGAGTGAGCGCACCACGGTCGGCGCCTCGACGCCGGGAGCGGTATCTGCCTGAACGGTAACGGTGGGAAGGCGCTGCCTGCGCCAGATCAGTGGCGGCTCAAGCGCATAGGAGAGCTTTGCCACCTGTTCCAGCGGAACCGATCTGCCGCCAGGGATGTCGAGCATCAGGCTGCGTAAGGTTTCGAGCTTCGCGCGTTCCTCCGGGATCGCACGGGCGACGATATCGACGAGGTAGATGCCGTCGCGCAGTTGCGTCACGCTTGTGCCAGACAAGACAGCGTTGATTGTCTGGCTCAATGCTTGCGAGCTGATGCCGAGCGCACGCGCGCGATCTTGGTCCACTTCTACGCGGACAACCTTCGAGGGCTCGTTCCAGTCAAAATTGACGTTGCGCGCGTTCGGGGTGTTGCCGAGCATCGACGCAAACTCGTGGGCCAGCTCGCGCACTTTCGTCGGATCTGGTCCACTAATGCGGAACTTCAGCGGCCAACCGACTGGGGGTCCAAGCTCGAGCGGGCTCACGCGCGCCAACACCTGCTGGAACTCCAGCCGTTGCAGCGCAGCGAGTATGCGTTGCTGCACGTCGGACCGGACCTTGAAATCCTTGGTGACTACGACGGCTTGTGCGAAGAAGTCGTTGGCAAGCTGCTGGTCTAGCGGCAGGTAGAAGCGGATGGCGCCGCTACCGATGTAAAAGGACCAGCGCTCGATCTTGGGGTCAGTTTT
>VBAB01000968.1:548-3093 GCA_005888525.1 Alphaproteobacteria bacterium | reverse complement strand
CACGAACAGGAAGGTGACCACCATGCCGGAGGCGACCAACGGCAGCACGATCCGCCGGATGACGGTGATGCGGCTTGCGCCCATCAGGCGGGCCGCGTGTTCGAGCGTGTAGGGTACCTCGTCGACGAAGGTGAGCATCATCCAGATCACGAACGGCAGCGTGATGGCGGTGTAGATCAAGATCAGCCCGATGTAGGTGTCGAACAGGCTGATGCGCGTGCCGAGCACGCCGCTGGTCGCATACGGGATCAGGATCGCGTAGTAGATGAGGACCGAGATCGCCACCACGATCGGCGGAATCATGCGGATGGTCAGGATGGTGTGCCGGAAATAGCGGCCGCCGACCTGGAAGCGCGAGATTGAGTACGCGAGCGCGGCACCGAGCAGGAGCGCAAGCAGCGCCGCGGTGGTGCAGACCAAAAGCGCGTCGCCGAGCCCCTTCCAGATCGAGAATGCCTGCTCTGCCGCCTGTCGGCTCAAGCTCGGGTCGATGCTGCGGAAGGCGAAGATCTGCGCGTAGTTGTGCAGCGTCGGCGCCTCCGGGAGCCAGTGCGGCGGCCAGGCCACCCATTCGCCCGAATCCTTGAACGAGGTCGAGACCATCCAGAAGATCGGGAAAGCGATGAAGAACGTCCAGGTCAGCAGGATGCCGTGGCGCAGCGTGCGCCGCACCCGGTCGCGCCGAGCTCTGCGGGCGCGCGCCTGTTCGAAAGTGAGCCCAGCTTTTAGCGCCACGTTCAGACCCTCCCCTCGACCGGGCTGCGCTGCCGGATCAGGAGATAGATGCCGACGTAGATCAGCACGGAGAGCATGATCAGCAGCAGCACCGAGGCGGCCGCCCCGAAGCTGAACTTATTGAACACCCAGACCTGCTCCCACAGGAAATAGGCCACCGTCTGCGTGGAGGTGCCTGGCCCCCCGAAGGTGAGCAGTACCACCGGGTCGAACATCTTGAGTGCCTCCATCGAGCGGATGATCACCGCGATCACGATGGCGGGCTTGAGGAGCGGCAGCTGCACGCGCCAGAAGTTCTGCCAGGGGGTGGCGCCCATGACGCGGGCGGCGTCGATCAGCTGGCGGGGCAGCGCCGAGAAGCCGGACAGGAAGATCAGGAAGGTCAGCGAGGTCCACTGCCAGATGTCGGCGATGATGATGGCGAGCTGCGCCGCCACCGGATCGGACAGCCAGCGGATGTGCGGATCGATGCCGAACCGTTCCAGAAACGGCGACAGCAGCTGGTTGAGGGGGCCGCTGTCGATGTAGATCATCGAGAAATTGTACCCGACCACGATCGGCACGATCATCATCGGGATCAGGAAGATGGTGGTGTAGAACTTCTTGGAGCGCGTGCACTGGTGCACCAGCATGGCGAGCACGAAGCCGACCACGAGCTCGACCACCACCGCCACGCCGGCGAAATAGAAGGTGCGCGCGATCGACAGCCAGAACAGGTCGCTGCTGAGCACCGCCTCGTAGTTTTCCAGGCCCGAGAAATAGGCCGTCTCGAACGGGCGGTTGGCGCGCCATTTCAGCACGCTGATGTAGATGGTGAGCAGGAACGGGACGAAGATCACCAGGATGAACAGCAACTCCACCAGCAGGAACGGAATGCGCGGGAAGATGCGGTCCGAGCCGAGCCATCTGCCGAAGCGCCTGAGCGCGCCTGGCGCAGCCGCCGTGCCCACCGCAAAGCGCGTAGCCGGTGCGGCGATCTCCGTCATGTCCGCCCGATCCAGAACCTCATCCATGTGCAACGGACTTGCTTTCGTCTCTCCTTCTGGAGAGGCCTGCATGCCGCCCTCCCGTCGGGGAGGGCAGCGGTGGCGCGCTCCCACGGCGCCGTGCGAGATCGATCAGAACTTGTCGAGATAGATCCCGCTCTCCACGCCCTTGCGCCAGATCTTGATCTGGTTCTCGCGGCCGACGTCGTTGGTCACCTTGTTCCAGCGATGCGCTTGGCGGCCTCCTCCGCGGTGATGTTCTTGTTCATCACGTCGGCGAGGTTATTGTCGAGAATCTTGAAGTACTCGTAATTGCCCTCGAGCATCAGCAGGGACGCCGCGTACTTCGTGTTCTCGAGCGTGGTCTTGACCATCTCGGCGCCGAAGCGGGAGACGATCTTCGGATTGTTGATCTGATCGAAGCGATAGGGATCCCAGAAGCCGCGCGCATGGGCGACCGCCTCGTCGCTCACGCTCGGGCTCGTGAACCACTGCACGAACAGGTAGGCGAGCTCCGGATGCTTGGAGTAGGCGCTCACCATGTAGCCGGTGCCGGCGGCCTGCGGCGCGCGCCGCACCAGCTTGCCGTCGACCATGTTGCCCGGGATGATGCAGGTGATCTGCTTGCCCTTGATCACGCTGTTCGGGTTGCTCTCGCCAAAGCCGACGATCGCGGGAAACGACATCGCTGAATAGGCTTGGCCACTCGCCCAGAACGGATAGATCTGCGGCGTGCCCCAGCCCTGGATGTCCTTGGGCATGTGCTCGACGCTGGCGGCGAACGCCCGGATCGCGGCAATCCCGTCGGGCGTGTTGATCCGCGG
>VBAB01000968.1:0-498 GCA_005888525.1 Alphaproteobacteria bacterium | reverse complement strand
CGCGCCGTAGAGCGGCTTCTCGAACTTGACGCCCCAGCGGGTGTCGCCCTCCTTGGTCTGGAAGAAGGCGGCCTGCTGCGCCCATTCCGCCACGGTGTCCGGGCAGCCGACCTCTTTGTTGAACCTGGCGTGGTACTCGGCGCGCGCCTGCGGGTTCTCCACCAGGTCCTTGCGAAGCACCAGCAGCAGATGGTCGCCGTCGTTGACCATAATGTAGAGCTTGCCGTCGTGGTACTGCTGGTACTTCAGGCCGTCGGCGACGCCGGAGAAGTCCGGCTTGTACTTGGCGGCATAGTTGTCGAGCGGAATGATGACCTTGGCGCCGGCGGCGTCGGGGGCGGTGTACGGGAAGTCGTTGAAGATGTCGTAGACGCCGGTCTTGGCCACACCCTCCTGCATGATCTTGGCCGGGATATCGGTGTAGCCGAGCGGCACGATCTCCATCTTCACGCCCGTAAGCTCCTCCCACTTCTTGGCGAAGTCCGGGAACGAGTTGTT
>VBAB01000126.1 GCA_005888525.1 Alphaproteobacteria bacterium | reverse complement strand
TGTAGATGAGCGAGACCGGCACGGTCTCCCCGTCGGGTGCCGGCGCATGCAGGCGGCGGGTGACGTAGTCGGCGGGGTCATGGCCGCTCGGCACCTCCTGCGTCTTGCGCAGGACACGCGCGCGCGTCTCCATGTCGTAGTCGTAGACCTGCGCCGGGGTCGTCATCGACGAGTAGGTGAAGCGCACCGTCGTCGTGTCGAACTCGTAGCCGGCCGACATGCCCAGCGAATATGCCTCCTCATCGAAGTCGATGGCGTGCTCGGCGCCATCGGCGAAGCGGCGGATGGCGATGCGGGGCAACCCGTCCTCGCGCTCGAGCCGGACCAGGTGGCCGCTGAAGGCGACCGTCTCCAGGATCAGGCGGCCCGGCTTGTGTGGGATCATCTCGCGCCAGTTTGAGCGCTGCGGGTCGACCAGCGGTGCCTCGCAGATGCGGAAGTCTTCCGCACCAGCCGAGTTGGTGGTGATGATGAGCGCATCGCCATGGTGCTCGACCGCGTACTCGTGGCCATGCTCGCGCGGCGCGACGAGCCGTGGCTCGCTTTCCGGCCGATCGGCGTCGATCAGGTAGATCTCGGTGGTCTGGTGGTCGTGGGCCTCGATGGTGACGAAGCGCGAGGACTGGGTCTGGCCGACCCCGACGTAGAAGCCCTTGTCCTTCTCCTCGTAGATCAGCACGTCGGACTTGCCCGGCGTGCCCAAGCGGTGGCGGTAGACGTAGAGGGGTCGCTGGTTGCGGTCGAGCCGTACGTAGAACAGGGTCTGGCTGTCGGCGCCCCAGATGATCGAGCTGCGGGTCTCGGGAAGGGCCTCCCGCAGGTCCTTGCCCGTGGCGAGGTCGCGGATCTTGATGGTGAATAGCTCAGAGCCCTTCTTGTCGACCGCGTAGGCGAGATAGCGGTGGTCTGGGCTGTGCGCGACGGCACCGAGCTGCCAATAGGGCTTGCCCTCCGCCTCCTTGTTGCCGTCGAGCAGGATCTGCTCCTCGCCGCCGCCGCGTGGCCGCCGGCACAGGCGCGGATACTGGCCGCCGGTGACGTAGCTCACGAAGTACTCGTGAGCCCCGTCCGGAGCCGGCACCGAGCTGTCGTCTTCCTTGATGCGCGCTTTCATCTCGGCATAGAGCGCCGACTGCAGCTCGCCCGTATCGGTCAACGCGGCGTCGGTGTAGGCGTTCTCCGCCTCCAGGTAGGCGCGGATCTGCTGATCGAGCACCGAGGGGTCGCGCATCACCTCCTGCCAGTTGCCGGCGCGCAGCCAGGCGTACTCGTCGACCAGCTCGACGCCGTGATGGACTGAGAACGCCGGCCGGCGCTGCGCGACCGGCGGCAGCTGGCGCGTGACTGGGCGATTGAGACCGTGCATTGGAACCCTCTTTGAGTGCGCGCTCCGTGTGTCGACTTCGGCGCGCCGCGCAACCGAAATCCGTGCTCGAGCCATCCGTCCGGTGTAGCGTCAGGTGTCGCCTGGCTTGAATTTCAGCGCCGCTCCGTTGATGCAGTAGCGAAGACCCGTGGTTTCGCGCGGGCCGTCGGGGAAGACGTGGCCGAGGTGGGCCTCGCAGCGCGCGCATCGCACCTCCGTGCGGCGCATGAACAGTGCCCGGTCCTCGTGCTCGCTCACGGCCGATGCTCCAGCGGGCTTGTCGAAGCTCGGCCAGCCCGTTCCGGAGTCGAACTTGGCCTGCGAGGTGAACAGCGGCTCGTTGCAACAGACGCACGTGAATGTCCCTGCGCGCTTCTCCGCGTTGAGGGGCGACGTGCCCGCCCGCTCGGTGCCGTGCTGGCGCGTGACGTAGTACTGCTCGGGCGTCAGTTGGGCGCGCCACTCGCCGTCCGTCTTCGCGATCCTGTCAGCGTGAGATACGGGGGAACTCTTCGCCATGGGGTGGGGGCCTTCGGTGTCGGCCGGTGTGGTAGGTTCGCCCGGCGGCCCCATTATGGCGGCATTGGCCGGCGGGTTCGAGAGGCGTGTTCCTTCAAGTCTTCGTGTTGCATCGCGCCTTCGCAACTGCGGCAAGAGCACCGGAGCCAAAGCGATCTTATAGTGTAGCTCAACGTCCTTGGGACAACAGCACCGACTAAAGGCCAGGCCGGTTGAGACGAGATCAAATACTCAGGGCAGCGCGCACGTCACAATCGTAATTTTTCTTGGATTGGTAACGAGTGATGCTGTACTCTATTGGGTGTTCCATTGTATATGTAGGATCAATGGAAGCGTTCGGGTGGAGAGGCGTCGGTTCGCGGGAACCGACGTTGCTGTGGCATCGCTCGCCGTTTCGCGAACTTGTCCATCCTGGTGGAGAGACATTATGGATGAAGCCAATAGAGCCGATTTGGTGGAACTCACCGCCGAGATCATTTCGGCCTATGTCAGCAACAATACCGTTGTTGCATCGGATCTTCCAGCGATCATCGGGGATGTCCACGAGGCGCTCAGCAAAGCCTCGCAACGCATCGGCCAGACGGAGCGGGAAGAACTGCGCCCAGCGGTAGCGCTCAAGAAATCAGTGACGCCCGACTACATCGTCTGCCTGGAGGACGGCAAGAAGTTCAAGTCATTGAAGCGACATTTACGCACCCACTACAACCTGTCGCCCGAGGAATACCGCGAGAAGTGGAACCTGCCGCACGATTACCCGATGGTGGCCCCCAACTATGCAGCCGCGCGCTCGCAGCTCGCCAAGCAGATGGGGCTCGGCACCCGCCGCGAGAAATAGTCGAGCGCGCTCGGTCAATAAGCCATTCTTGCCATTCAGGCGGCGCCCTCGCCTGCCCGCTCGGGCTCCGGCTGCGCGATTCTCGCTGCGCGATACCAAAATCCTTGCACGCCGATGCCGCGCCTTCTCAATACTTCTCAATTGTACGATGACCTTCCCCGTTGCGCGCGAGACGTGCACCACGGGACGCAGAAACTGCTGTTACATTCGGAATTGGCCAGGCAACGCTTAACCAAACCGCTAGTTATCCCCGGCATTCACCTAATCAGTACAATGCGGTGGCGAACGGCGTTTAGTCATCTATGATCCAGAATAGTTTCACGTTCGCAGAGTAATGCGCCTAAGTCGTCTTGCGATGGACTGGAACTATGGCGTTAGGCATCGGTTGTATCGATAATCGTACGCAACCCAGGCGAGCACGAGCGGCTCCGGCACGCATTCCCGACCAGTTCGTGCGCGAGATGCTCGAACAGGCGGTGTCTAGGGTTTTTATGGTGGCTAGCGCCGACCTTTGGTCGGGGACGCGCGGACGCCCCCGGGTGGCCTTCGCCCGGCAAGTGGCGATGTATCTGGCGCACGTGGCTTGGGGGCTCAGCCTGACGGAAGTGGGTTACGTCTTCTCGCGCGATCGCACGACGGTGGCGCACGCGTGCGGCCTGGTCGAGGATCTGCGCGACGACCCCGTTCTCGACCGCTCTCTCGAGCTCCTGGAGGGCGTGCTGCGCGCGCTTTCGCCGGCCTCTGCCTCCTCTGCCGTTCAGTTTTGCCTAGGAGCTTGAATGGCGTCAGCAGGTGGCACTGCCCCAGACCGTGCGGCAGCTGAGAAGGACGGGCTCCACGCGCTTCGGCGGATTGCTGCCAAGGGCGCTTATGCAGTGCCGGCGGACCCTACGCGCGGCTCCGGCGGGGACTTCGCCGTCTTTTCTCCTCGCAACGGCTTTGCGCAGGCCCTCGCAATCATCTCGGCCGCTGAATTTGCCTGGGTCCGTGCTCGCGGCTGGCTCGAGCGCGATCAGGGAACCGACCGCTACCGCATCGCTATGGCCGGCATAAAGGCGTTGCGCCGGGCCAAGAGCGGGCAACCAGCGCTTCTGCCGGGCGCCCGCCCGAGGTCCGAGCGGGTGAAAAAGGAGACGGGCAAGAGCGCAACGCCGATGCGCGCCGCGCCGGAGGGATCGCTCGCCTGGCTGCGTCGCCGCAGAGACAAGGATGGCCTGCCTCTCATTACGGAGCCTCAGTTCTCCGCCGGCGAGCGCCTGGGTGCCGACTTCTGGCACGCCCAGCTCACGCCTCGCGTGACCGCCGACTGGTCGGGAATCGCTACCAGCCGACGCACGCGCCGTGCTGCTCCCGGCGCCGGCGTCGAGATGGGCGATCACGTGGTGGCGGCGCGCCAGCGCATCCGCCGGGCGCTGGACGCCGTAGGCCCGGAGCTTGCCGGCATCCTGGTCGACGTGTGCTGCCACGACGTCGGCCTCGAGGCGGCGGGGCGCACGCAGGGCTGGCCGCAACGGGCAGCAAAGGTCGTCCTGCAGCTGGCCCTGACAAGCCTTGCCAGGCATTACGGGCTGCTGGTCCCCGAGTTCCACGCTGGTGCTCGGGGGTTGCGGCACTGGGGGAGCGAAGACTACCGGCCCGATCTCGAGGCGTGGCGCTAGAGCGGGATCGTTCCTGATGGAAGCACTGGTGCTTCGAAGATCGAGCGACCAGAAAGAGCTCCGTCATGTGCGCGCACTGGTGCCCCCTGAGTCGGAAGCGAGCTGTTGGCTTAGACCTTCGAGCGAACCCTTGAGCTCGTAATTCACGCCCTCGAATGCAAAATCGACGCGTGGCGGAACGTCGAAATACTCACCCATGACCTGCTCGAGCACTGCACTTCCGAAACCTTTGTGCGCCGGCGGTGATACGGGCGGCCCGCCCCGCTCCTGCCAACGAAAGACGAAAAGGGGAGAGCCGTCCGGCTTCGACGTGGACCAGCTGATGCGTACGCGACCCGTCGCATTTGAGAGGGCACCGTACTTGGCCGCGTTGGTCGCAAGCTCATGGAGGGCCAGCGCAAAATTCTGGGCAGCCTTCGCGGTGAGAAGCAGATCCGGCCCTTCGACCTGCACTCGATCGCAGTAGGGGCTCATTTCCGAACGCACAACGTCGGCGAGATCGGCACCTTGCCATTCCTTGTCGATCAACATGACGTGCGTTTGCGCAAGGCAGCGAAGTCGGTCGACGACGGCGGACTCCGCCTCATTCACCGTTTGCTTGCCAGCAAAGCTTCTGGCGACCACTGCCTGCACGACGGCGAACAAATTCTTAGTGCGATGTTGTATTTCGTGCGTCAACAGCTCGTTCCGGGCCTGCGCCTGCTTGCGCTCCGTAATGTCGCGCGCGATTTTTGACGCGCCTACGACTTTGCCCGCAGCATCCTTAAGGGGCGATACCGTGAGGGATATGTCGACGAGGCTTCCGTCCTTGCGTTGGCGAACGGTCTCAAAGTGATCCATGCGCTCGCCGCGTCGGATTCGCTCCAGAATTTGGGGCTCTTCGTTGTGACGATCTGGCGGAACGAGAGTCATGATCGACCTGCCAATCATTTCGTCGGCGGTATAGCCGAATATTCGCGTAGCTCCATTGTTCCAACTGGTGACGATACCGTTG
>VBAB01000125.1 GCA_005888525.1 Alphaproteobacteria bacterium | reverse complement strand
GGTCCCAGGCGAAACCAAGCCGTCCCCGCACCGTCGTCAGCGAATTCAGTTTGACCGTGTCGGCGAGAAGCGTGAGCGGGAACAGAGGATCGGGCCGGATGCGCGAATCCTCGAAGCGCGCGAATGCGCCATCGATTTCCGCGCCGACCACCCAATGGCGGGCGAATTGATAATTCGCGCCGATTTGTCCACCCCACAATCCTCCGGTCGGTGACGGCGGGGTGTCGATCCCCGGAGCGGACGGCAGAAAGATTTCCATCGAGCCCCAGCCCGTGTGTCCGCCAACATAGATCCCCGTCCAACTGAAGGGGGCGCAGCAGACCGGCTTCTTATTGCGCTGCGGCGCTTCATCCGCGTAAGCGGCTGAAGACAGGGCCGCAATGAGCACGACGGCATTCACGAGACTTTTCATGACGCAACTCCCCACAACCACCCAACATGAGCATCGCATCACTACCACGCTCTGTGATCTGAGTTGTGTCGGATGCGCCACACGCTGCCGAGGCACAGAATCACGGTCAAGGGCAGGTTTGGTCGGAGAGGCCGGCCGCAAATCGGTCTCGGGGGTGGTCCGATTGGCCTTCGGTGAAATGCGCCCGCGTAGAGCGCTTACGCGTTGCCGCGGTCCTCGCGCCAGACGCCGATCTTCTCCTGCACCGGCCGGTCGGAGAAGCTGAAGAGCACGCATTCGCCGTCCAGCGCCTCGTGCACGATGGGCCTCCAGCTGGGAACGACGAAGACGTCCTTGGGTCCCCACTGCAAGGTTTCCTCGCCCACACGCGTTTGGCCGCGACCTTCCATGGCGACAAACACGGTGGCGTCCGTCGAGCGGTAGCGACTGGTCTTGAAGGCCTTGGGGAGGAGCTGAATGTAGGTGCCGATGGTCGGCATGGCGTGGTCGCCATTGGCGGGGTTGGTGTAGCGCATCTTGATGCCATGGCACGGGTCGCAGTCGTTCGCCCGGCTCAGCTGATGCAGCGCCTCGCGCGTGCGGTCGTAGGGATAGTTGAAGATCGGTGAAGTGGCAGACCCGCCGCGGTAGTCGATCGGAAGAAGATTGGCGCCATAACGCGCGCGGGAATCCCCGACCGGCTTGCCGATCGGCTGCTCCTCATGCTCGTAGCGCTCGATGAAAGAGGCGTCCAGGAATTGGATGAGCGGGATATCCAGGCCGTCGAGCCAGAACATCGGCTCATCGGTGTCGTTGCCGTGATCGTGCCAGGTCATGGACGGAGTGATGACGAAATCGCCCGGCGACATCAGCGTGCGCTCGCCGTCGACGGAGGTATGGGCACCCTTGCCGTCGAGCACGAAGCGTAACGCCGACTGCGAGTGGCGGTGGGCCGGCGCGACCTCGTGCGGCATGACGAGTTGCACGCCGGCATAGAGAGATGTCGTGATCTTCGACTGGCCGCGCATGCCGGGGTTCTCGAGAATGAGCACCCGCCGCTCGGCCTCCTTGGCGGTGATGAGCGCACCCGCCTCCAGCATCGCCTTCCTGATCTCGTCGAAGCGCCAGAGCGCCGGAACGCAGGCGCTCCTGGGCTCGGGCGTGATCAGCGCATTGATGACGCTCCAAAGCGGCGTCATGTTCTGCTTGTCGATGCGCGCGTAGAACGCCTTGCGCTCGGGCGTCTCGATCGGAGCGTGTTCCATGCCACCGGCGCCTTTCTGCTGGGAGATTGCAAGCTCAGTCGACTGTATTGACGCGGGCGGCTTCGGTCCAGCCGCTCCTTCGACCTGCGGATGCGGAACTCAGCGGATCAAGAGCAGCGTCAGGATCGGGAAGGCGATGATCAGCGAGACGCGAAAGAACTCGGCGATCAGGAACGGCACCACACCCTTGAAAGTCTCGAGCATCGACACGTCGCCGGCGATGTTCTGGATCACATACACGTTCAGCCCTACCGGCGGGTGAATGAGCCCCAGCTCGACCACGATGAGCGCCAGGATGCCGAACCAGATGGCGGTGTGCTCCGGAGAGAGGCCGAAGTTGAGGCCCATCACGACGGGAAAGAAGATGGGAATCGTCAGCAGGATCATGCTCAGGCTGTCCATCAGGCAGCCGAGCAGGATGTAGATGACCACGATCACCGCCATCACCAGGTAGGGCGAGATGCCGAGGCCCGCCACCCATTGCGCGGCCACCTGGGGCATGTTGGTGCGGGCAAGGAAGGCGTTGTAGAGCTCGGCCCCGAGCAGGATCAGGAAGATCATGCCGGACTGCTCGGCGGTAGCCCGCACGGAGCCGAAGACGGCGCGCCAACGCATGCCGCCGACGGTCAACGCCGCGATCGTCGCGAGCAGTGCGCCGATGGCTGCACCCTCGGTGGGCGTGAAGAGCGAGCGCCCGAGGAAGAAGTCGCCGTTCATGCCGACAAACACCACAAGAAAGATTGCGATCACGGGCCAGGTCTCGCCGACGCGTCGGGCGCGCTCGGCCAAGGGGAGCTTCTCGGTGGCGGGACCGGAATCGGGATAGAAGTAGATGTAGCCGCGGATGGCGATGAAGAATCCGATGACCGCCAGCCCCGCCGGGATGAAGGCCGCCAGGAACAGCTTGGCGATGTTCTGCTCGGTCAGGATGGCGTACACGACCAACGGGATGGAGGGCGGCACCAGGATGCCGAGCGTGCCGCCGGCGGCAAGGGTCCCGGTCGCGAGCGCGCCCGAGTAGCCGTACTTGCGCATCTCCGGGAGCGCCACCTGGCCCATGGTGGCAGCCGTCGCCAGCGAGGACCCGCAGATCGTGCCGAACGCCGCGCAGGCACCCACGGCGGCCATCGCCATGCCGCCCCGGTGGTGGCCGAGCAGCGCGTTGGCGCCACGGAACAGCCGCGCCGACAGTCCCGATCCCGAGGCCACGTTGCCCATCAGGAGGAACAGCGGGATTACCGAGAAGGAGTAGCCGGCAAACGTCTCGAACGGCGTGGTCTTGAGGAAGCTCAGGAGCGGCCCGAGGCCCTGGATCCATATGAAGCCGCCGGCTCCGACCGCCAGCATCGCCACACCGATCGGCACGCGCAGCGCGAGCAGCAGAAGGAGAACCAGAAAGCTCACGAGCCCGCCCGCGAAATTGGACATGCGGCTTTAGTGCTCCCCGGATGGTCGCGGGCCGATGGCGCGGTCCGTGCCGATCTCCATGATGCTGCGTGCCACCGTATAGGCCGTCACGATCACGAGGAGCCAAGCGAACGCGAGCGCCACGGTGTACGCCCAGCCCTCCGGGATGCGCAGCACCATGGTCGTGTCGTGGTTGCGGAACTTCTCCACCGTGCCATGCCAGAGCTGCAAGGCGAGCGCGAACGCGAGCACCAGAAACAGCAGGTTGGCGGCAAGGTCGAACATGGACCGGTAGCGCACCGGCAGGTTCTTGGTGAAAGCCCCTACCAGCACGTTGGCGCGCTCGAGCTGGCACAGCGGAAGGAATGCGAACACGGCCACTGCGCAGCCGAGCTGCACGATCTCGATATCGCCGGGAACGCCCGAGACCTTGGCGCCGAACACTTGCGACAGGCCGCGTCCGATCACCGACACGCTCGAGACCAGCATGATGGCAACGAGCAGCAGCCCGCCGGCCATCGCGACGCCCTCGCAGACACGCTCGAGCGCGCGCCCTAGAGGACCGTGTGGCTCCGGCGCTGCCTTGTCTATGTCCTCGGCCCCTCGCGCATCATTCACTTGGAGTACTTCGCCACCAGGTCTTGCGCCGCCTTGACCAGCTCGGCACCTTTGTCGCCGGCCTTGTTGCGTTCTTCGATCCACGTGGGGAAGATCGGCTCGGTGGCCTTCTTCCATGCGTCGAGATCGGCGCCGTCGATGACGTGGATCGGCGTATTGCGCTTGAGCACGGCGGCGCGGCCGAGCAGGTCCCACTCGTCCCACTTGCGGCCGAGGTCGCGCGAAAGTGCCGCGCCGGAGTTGGCATCGATCACCTTCTTCAGCTCGTCGGGTAGGCCGTCGTATTTGGCTTGGTTCATCACGAACAGCATCACGGTATTGTAGAAGGTCCGATCGCCGCCGAACTCGCTCACGCGATTGGTCAGCTCATCGAGCTTGAAGGGGATGACGGCGTCGTATGGGAACACCACGCCATCGACGACGCCCTTGGCCAGCGCCTCGGGGACGCCCGGCGGCGGGATGCTTTGCGGATGGGCGCCAATCAGCGCGAATGCGTCGTTGGTCTGCCGATTGGATGCGCGCAGCTTGAGCCCCTTGGCGTCCGCCGGCGTCTTGATCACCACGTCCTTGGTGAACAAGGTGCCCTTGCCGAATCCCCACACCGCCAGCGGCTTGACGTCCTTCAGCTCGTCCTTGGCATAGGCTTGGTAGAAATCCCATACCGCCTGCGCGGTCTTTTCGCCGATCGCGTGCGACAGGAACGGCAGCTCGAACACCTCGAGCCGCGGAAAGCGTCCGGGCGTGGTGCCGGCGACCGTCCACACGATGTCGACGACGCCATCCTTGGCCTGATCGTAGAGCTGCGGCTGCTTGCCGCCGAGCTGCATGGAGGGGTAGATCTCGACCTTCAGCTTGCCGCCTGACTCCTGCTCCAGCTTCTTGGCCCACGGCTCGAACCAGAACTTCTGCTGGTTGGCTTGGGCGGGAACGAAGTGGTGCAGCTTGAGGGTGACCTGTTGCGCGAGCGTCGGCGTGGTTGATGCGGCTGCAACCGCCGTGGCCAAGATCGAGGCGGCAAATAGATACCGAAGCCGCATTGTTTCCTCCCGTTTTCGCGTTGGCAGTTGGCCGGCACTTATTCAGTTCACCATCGCATACCGGATCAAGCGCAGCAAACAACCGGATCACGACGCGCGCGCTGCTCGCGCGAGATTCCGGGTACTAGCCGTGATGGCTGAGCGGGCCGGGATTGGCGAGGTCCGGCACCTTCCAGCCGTCGAGGTCGTATTCGGCCATGCACGCCTCGGCGAAGCCCTTGAGCTTGTCGGCCGTGCCCATCGCCTGCGCGCCGAACAAGACGTAGCGCCGGATCTCCTCGGTCGAGCCGCCGTAGTTGATCTCGTAGAGCTCGTGGCGGCCGCCGAACTCGGTGCCGATCGAGTCCCACAGCAGCTTGAGCAGCTTGACGCGGTCGACCGCGGCGATGCCGCCCGAGCCGCGCATGTACTTGTCGAGATAGGGGCGGATCTCCGGGTTCTTGAAGTCGCGCACCGACGAGTTGAGGTAGATGAGGCCCGAGGCCACCGTCTGCTCGATGATGTACTTCACCTTGGTGTAGGCCATGGTCGAGGTGATCTGGTAGGCGCCGGCGGGCTCGATGTCGGGCAGCTTGTAGCCGCCGATCCACGGCTTGGGGTTGCGCACCATCGCCTCGGTGAGGCCCCAGAACAGGTTGCGCCACACCAGCACCTCGCCGACGTTGGCCTGCACGCCGCGGAAGTCCTTCGACCCGGTCGCCTCGACCGCCTTCAGCAGCAGGCCGGCGATGAAGTCCAGCTTGACGGCGAGCCGCGTGCAGCCATGCAGCAGCGCCCGCGGCAGGAAGCCCGTCTGCGGGAAGAAGTTGTTCGCCTTCTCCACGTCGCCGTAGCAGAACACGTTCTCCCAGGGCACCAGCACCTTGTCCATGATGAAGACCGCATCGTTCTCGTCGATGCGCGAGGAGAGCGGGTAGTCGAAGGGGCTCCCCATCACTGTCGAGGACATCTCGTAGGACGGCCGGCAGATCAGCTTCACGCCTGGCGCACCCGTCGGGATCATGAAGATGGCGGCAAAGCTCTTGTCGCCGACGGGGATCAGGCCGTGATGGGCGACGAACGTATAGTTGGTCAGCGCCGAGCCTGTCGCCACCACCTTGGCGCCGGAGACGATGATGCCGGCGTCCGTCTCCTTCTCCACATGACAGTAGACGTCGCCGACCTCCTGGGGCGGGCGGTTGCGGTCGACGGGCGGGTGGATGATGGCGTGATTGACGAATGGCACGCGCTCCTGGCTGAAGCGGTACCAGCGCTTCGCGTTCTCCTGCCACGGTGCGTAGAATTCGGCGTTGGC
This sequence comes from Alphaproteobacteria bacterium, assembly GCA_005888525.1. GTDB lineage: Bacteria > Pseudomonadota > Alphaproteobacteria > Rhizobiales > Hyphomicrobiaceae > AWTP1-13. Next base: position 263 of record VBAB01000125.1, on the reverse strand, counting down.
GCCCAGCGTGCCCAGGAACGCGGCCTTGTAGTCGGGCGCGCGGCCGAGCCAGCCGTAGCAGAGCTTCGCCCACTCGGCGATGGCGTCGCGGCCGGCGACGGATTCCTCGACATTCTTCGGGCACTTGAAGTAGGCGTGCGTCATGCCGCCGTTGCCAGTATCTGTCGGTACCAGCAGCTTGTCCTTGTGCTTGGGATCGTGCAGCGCGTTGTAAAGGCGCGCGATCATGCGCGCGGTATTGCGGAAGGCGGGATGCGTGGTGA
>VBAB01000124.1 GCA_005888525.1 Alphaproteobacteria bacterium | reverse complement strand
ATGGATTGCCAGTCCCACAAGCTTCGGCCACCTTGTCGAAAGGTGAGGCTTCCTGGTGAGGCGAGTGCCGGCACATGAGTGAGTTCGACTTCGATCTCTTCGTCATCGGCGGCGGGTCCGGCGGGGTGCGCGCGGCGCGCATCGCTGCTGGCCACGGCGCCAAGGTGGCGATTGCCGAGGAGTATCGCTTCGGCGGCACTTGCGTGATCAGGGGTTGCGTGCCGAAGAAGCTCCTCGTCTATGCCAGCCGCTTCCGCGACGACTTCGAGGATGCGGCGGGCTTCGGCTGGAGCGTCTCGCCGCCGAGCTTCGATTGGCCGACGCTGATCGCCAACAAGGACGCGGAAAACGCCCGCCTCGAGGGCCTCTATCGCTCCGGTCTCGAGCGTGCCGGCGTCACCATCATGCAGGCCCGCGCCGAGCTGGCCGACGCGCATACGCTGACCGTGCAGCCCGGCGACCGCAAAGTCACCGCGCGCACCGTTCTGGTCGCCACGGGCGGGCACCCTGTCGTGCCCGATGTTCCGGGCGCAGGCCACGCCATCACCTCCAACGAGGCGTTCCATCTCGAGGCCTTGCCGAAATCCATCCTGATCGTCGGCGGCGGCTACATCGCGGTCGAGTTTGCCTGCATCTTCAACGGCCTCGGCGTCGACACCACGCTCCTCTATCGCGGCCCCAAGATCCTGCGCGGCTTCGACGAGGAGCTGCGCGATCATCTCACCGAGGAGCTGTTCAAGCGCCGCATCGACGTCGTGTGCAACGCCGAGATCGCCACCATCGACAAAGGCTGGACGCACTTGAATGTCACGCTGAAGGACGGCAGCACGGTCGAGACGGGCAAGGTGATGTACGCCACCGGGCGCGTACCCAACACCAAAGGGCTTGGCCTCGAGACGGCCGGCGTGAAATTGGGCGACAAGGGCGAGATCGTGGTCGATGCGCACTCGCGCTCCTCCGCCGAGAGCATCTACGCGGTGGGCGACGTGACCAACCGCGTCAATCTCACCCCCGTCGCCATCCGCGAGGGGCACGCCTTCGCCGACACGGTGTTCGGCAACAAGCCGACGGCCGTGGATCACGAGCTGGTGCCGACCGCCGTCTTTTCCACGCCCGAGATCGGCACCGTCGGCCTGCCCGAGACCCTGGCGCGGGAGCGCTACCCCATCCTCGACGTTTACAAGGCCCGCTTCAAACCCCTCAAGCACACGCTGTCGGAGCGCGACGAGCGTATGTTCATGAAGCTGCTGGTGGACGGCGACACCGACCGGGTGGTCGGCTGCCACATCCTGGGCGCCGATGCCGCCGAGATCGTGCAGATGGCGGCCATCGCCATGCGGCTCGGCGCCAAGAAGGCCGACTTCGACGCCACCATGGCGCTGCATCCGAGCGCGTCGGAGGAGCTGGTGACGATGCGTGAAAAGTGGGTGCCTCCGGTCAAGGCCGCCCCGGCCAAGGCCAAGCGAAAGAAGAGCCCCGATGCCGCGTCTTGAGGGACGTATCGCACTGGTGACGGGCGCCGGCTCGGGCATCGGCCGGGCGATCGCAGTGCTGTTCGCGGCCGAGGGAGCACACGTCTACGTCACCGACGTCGACGGAGCCGCCGCCGAAGCCGCGGCCGGGGAGATCGTGCGAGCAGGCTCGTCGGCGCAGGCCGTCACCGCCGACGTGTCGCGCGGCCAGGACGTGACCGCCATGTTCCGCGTCGTGGACGCGGCACACGGTCGCCTCGACGTGCTGGTCAACAATGCCGGCCTCAACGTGCGCGGCGATTTCCGGCATCTGAGCGACGCCGACTGGGTCAAAATCCGCGAGGTCAACCTCGACGGCGTGGTGCGCGTGGCCCGCGACGGCTTTGCACTGCTGAAGGCGTCGGGGCGCGGCTCGCTGATCAATATCGCCTCGATCATGGGCCATCGCGGCCTGCGCCAGCTCACGGCCTACTCGGCCACCAAGGGAGCGGTCCTGGCCCTCACGCGCGGGCTCGCCGTCGAGTACGCTCCCTTCGACATCAGGGTCAATGCGCTGGCGCCCGGCTTCGTGGAGACGGCGCTGACGCAGCGCGCGCTGAAGAACCCCGGCATCCAGAAGGCGCTGCTCGACAGCACGCCGCTGCGTCGCTTCGGGTCGCCTGAGGAGATCGCCAAGGCCGCCTTGTTCTTCGCCAGCGACGACGCCTCCTACGTCACCGGCGCCGAGCTGGCCGTCGACGGCGGCATGTCGGCTGGGCTCTGAGGCGGTTCGTCAACCTGTGTTAGCCGTTCGCCCAAGCAACACATGACGCTGGGGACAGGAAAATCGGATTCCAACGCGAATGCGCCACAAAGCCGCCAAGGTCCGGGCAGACTTGAGATTTCGGGCAACGATTCCGGGCTCGCCACCCTCGCGGCTCTGGGGCTGACGCATGCGCGACCTGCACCGATATGGGGTTTCTGTTCTCGTCGCGGCCGCTCTCGCGGTGATCGGAACGGCTTGTCGAGCGGACGAGCTGCTCATGATGCCGTTCTCGTGCAGGGTCGCGGGTGGCCAGCCCGTTCTCACGCCTTCCGCCGACGAGGCCTATCGCATCCTGGGCCAGCGCGAGCAGCGTAGCTTCACGGCCTGCTCCCCGGTTAGCCCGGACGTGTGCCGACAATGGACGCTGCATCGCTTTGATGTCGACTGCGGCGGAGTCCGCGTGCCCTGGGCCTCCGTGGCCACGGCTGCTGATGGCCCAGGGAACGGCCGCGCCTGGGTAGAAGATGGGCGTGTGCGTATCCGCATGGGGCCGTGGTGGAATATAGCGCCAGGCGACCCCTGCGCTCGCCAGCCGATGTACGGCGATCGTTGGCAGTCCGGCAGGTTTTCCCGCTACTGTGCGGATCGCAGAGCCGCGATGCCGCCCCCCGTCGTCGAATTGCCCTTCGGGTTCGCTCCGATGTTGGGCACCAAGGGTGTGTTCGTAGCTGCGGCCGGGCCAAGGCCGGGTGCTATTCCGCCGGACATTCCACGGGTCGCCGCCGCGCCGGCACCCCCGCCGGCGGTCCGCGGCGAACCCACTCCGCGCGCACGATCGGAGACGATACCGCGCGACGCGGCGCCCAGGGACGTCCCCGCGAAGACCAAGCCCGCGCGACAAGCGGAGGTCCCACCGCCGCCTCCGCCAGCCGCCGATGTTTCGGCACCTGTCACAACCCCAGGGACCCCGGCAAAACCAACGATCATCAATCGGAGCGAGCCCTCGCCGGAACCACCTCCTGTAGTGGCCCTCCCCAAGGAACCTGCTTCCACCAAGGAGCCGGCTCCTGGTCCGGAAGGTGCTGCGAAATTTGCCGCGCATGTGCCGAGCGCGGTCAAGGACGCCGCCGCGCCGAACGGTCCACCGCAAGAAGCGACAAACGAAAGCGCCAAGCCGATTACAGTCAACCTGCTGAGCGCCATCGCCAACCCCTCGACACCAATAGTGATCGCCTTCACGGTTCTGGCGATGCTCGCAATCGCGGGCCTTGCGTGGCTGCTACGGCGTGAGCGGACGCCGTTCGCGGGCGCGGCAACTCGCGATTTTGCTTCGGTTTCGTTGGGCGGGCCCCCGCGCGACGGCAAAATCTCCACCGCGGGCAGCCTCGTGGTCGGACCCTCCGTCCGCCCTTCTCCGCACGGGCGGCCGCACGCCGTAGCGCCTGCGCAATCTGGAGGCGCGCTTGCCGGATTGGGTGACGCCATTCCTCGCACCAAAGCGGAAGCGCTGCAGGTGCTGGGCATGGGTGTGACAGCCGATGCGGCCGAAGCCGCTATCAAGAGAATCGTGGATGGCCTGCGCTTGAGCTGGCACCCTGACTACGCCAAGGACCCTGAAGATCGTCGCATTCGCGAGCTGCGCGTGAAGCAGATCAATGCGGCCTGGGAGATCATACGCGGAAAGCGCGCTGAGGCCTAAAGCGGCGACCGGCGAGCCGACACCGCCCCTGGCGTCTTGCTGCAACACAGCGGCCAGCTCGCGTTCATGCGACAGCAGATGAACACGCGATTTGCAGGCACTGTCCCAAGACTTCCATTTGTGTCCTAATTTAGTTACGCCTCGTCTCGAGTTGCACCTGCGATCTGCTGTGATCGTGAGTAAACCGAGAAACCACTTTCCATCACCAGTCGACTCATTGTGAACGTCTCATCGCCCGTCGCAACCACAGCGGCGGGTATTGGGGATCATTGCAACTGAAGGAAGGCTCTCAATGCGGATTATCCCAGCGCTCGTTGGCGCAGCTCTCGTTGTCGGCGTCGCCACGGCTGTCGCGGCCCAAACGACGCCAGCCCCCACACCCAACCCGAACACCAAGGTGTACGCCTACAAGCAGACGGCCCCCGCCAAAGCCAAGACCCAAGCCGCGATCCAGCAAAGCAAGGCTGACGAAACTCCTGCTCATGGATCGCCGAAATGGTGGGAAACTCAAGAGCGCTTTTCTGGCGGGGGTGGCAACGGCGGCGGTCAATAGCCTTCGCCATAGCAGTTGAGGCGAGCCCCGATCACAAGCCGGGGCTCGTCTGCTCCTTCAGCGCCCAGCGCGAGCACGATCCATTGCCTGAAGCACAACAGCGAGGTCGCAGACCGCCGGGTGCCACCACGCAGGCGCACCACATCATCGCTGAATCGAAGCCAATCGGCGCGAGAGATCGGCTGCAGCTTATCTCACGAGTTGCCACGCGATCAGGATGAGCCCGACCACGGACACGACCCACGCTGCCGTGCGCGCCCACGGGATGCCGGCGATATAGAGCACGGCGTGGCCCACGCGACCCCAGAAGAAGAGTTGCGCGCCGAGCACAGTCACGGCGTTGCGCACACCCGCCGCCTGCGCCACCAGCACCAGGATGGCGAACAGAACAAGGTTCTCCAGCATGTTGCCGTGCGCGCGCTCCGCCCGCCCGGCCCAGCTGGTCAAATCCGGCATACCCTCGCGGTTGCCGGCCAGCGTGGGCAGGCCCACTTGCAGCGTCGCCCCGCTCACGGCGATCAGCATCAGGACAAAGGTCAGCACGGCCGACCAGACGAGATAGATCAGCTCTGGCGTCATGACGGCACTCCCCGGTTGAGGCTGCGCGAATCCGCGCACGGCCACCGCCAGTATGCGAACGCTCCGTCAACTGTCGAGGGTGCCGTTGTGCGCTGCGGTGACGGATCTAGCCAGGGGCGGCCGCACACGCAGTGCCGTGGTTCGACAAGCTCACCACTAGGTTGGAGGGCCTGTCCGCTAACGGTGCCCGCGGATGCCGACTTCGTCCTAATGAGGTGGACGGCTACACTTGCATCGCCGTGGGCCGG
>VBAB01000967.1 GCA_005888525.1 Alphaproteobacteria bacterium | reverse complement strand
CGACATGGTGACGTTGGCGCTGCATCTGCAGGACGATTTCCCCAAGCACTACCCGCTCTTCGCCACGCGCACCTTCACTTACAACGACGAGACGCTCCACAATCACAACACCCTGCTGTCCAGCTACGAGGGTACGGACGGGATCAAGACCGGCTATACGCGTGCGTCGGGATTCAACCTCGTCGCCTCCGTCCGCCGCGGACGCAAGCATGTGGTGGGCGCCATCTTCGGGGGCGCCAGCGCCGCGTCGCGCAACGCCGCGATGCGCACCTTCCTGAATATGGGCCTGGTGAAGGCCTCCAACGAGAGGACGCGTCAGGCCGGTTCGCTCCTGGTGGCGCAGGACAAGCCTGCGGCGGAACGCAAGATTGGCGCCGTGCCGACGCCGCGCCGCGTCGCGCGCCCCGCCACCCCGCAGATCGTCACCGCAGCGGCTACCCCCCTGCCCGTGGCGCCGGCCGCGGCTCAGCCAACACCCGAGCCGCAGCGCTCGCCTGCGATCGAGATGGCGCGCGTGCGCCCCGTCCTCGTTACGCCGCGCGCCGCCAATCCCTCCCCCGAACCGCTGCCGCTGCGCGGGTCGACAGCACCCGGCTTCGAGGACGTGCTGGCGCGGGCGGATCAAGGTCCTGAGCCTGCCGCTCAGAGCCCTTCGCGCATGCCGGCGTGGGCCCCCACCTCCGCAGGGAGCCAGCCCATGCATGTTGCCGCGCCAGCACCCATGGAAAGGCCGGCGCTGTCGACTGGGGCCGCCTCTGCACTCGGCGCTCCGCCATCGACGCTGGAGCAGCAGGCCGCAAACCTGGCGCGCGGCTCACCGGCGGTCGCAACCCCGCCTCGATCGTTGCAGGCGAGCCTCGCTCCCCCTCAACCGGCGGTCCCCGAACGGAGACCTTTCCAGACGATGGTGGCGCCCGCTGCAGCTGCGCCGGGCGGCACCTTCCACATCCAGATCGGGGCCTACCAGAGCCAGGCCGAGGCCGAGAAGCGGCTCGCTTCGGCGCGCGAGCTGGCACCCGGGCTGCTGGCCAATCGCGCTCCCGTGACGACCCAGGTGAAGCAGGGCGACAAGCTCTTCTTCCGCGCCCGCTACGCCGGCTTCGAGGCCAAGACTGCCGCCAGCGCCTGCGGCGAGCTCAAGAAGCTCAAGATCGACTGCCTGGTGATGAAAGCGGAGTGAAGGTTTCAGGTATCAGGTTTCAGAGCCGGCCCCTGACACCTGAAACCTGGAACCTCATCACTTCCCCAACAGCACGTCTTTGGCCTCGTTGATCTTGGCGGCGAGGTAGGTCGAGCCGCCGTGGTCGGGGTGCAGCTTCATCATCAGCTCGCGATGGGCACGACGAATTTCCGCCTCGGTGGCGCCGGGCGCGAGCCCCAGGATCTCCAACGCCTGCTCGCGCGTCATCTTGCCTCCAGGGCCGGCGCCCTGCTCTGCCTCCGCGCGGGCCAAGTCCTCACGCCAGCTGGGGTGCAGGCGGTCCAGATAGGTCTCGATGATCTGCGCCGATTGCGGGTCGGGGAAGCGGCAATCCTGCCATAGGTGCGCCAGCTCCATGGGCGACAGATCTTCCAACTGCCTGCCGGCGAAGAAGCCCTTCAGCACGCGGCCGCGGATGTCCCCGGTATCGTGGTCGAGCTCGACCTCCAGGTGCTCGGTCGCCACCCGCGAGGTCTGCCCGGGCGATTTGCGTGCGCGGCCCGGGAAGCCCGGAAATCCGCCGTGCCCCCAAAGCAGCCACGAGCCCAGCGTCGCCAACGAAATGGCATAGCCGACCAGCCCGCGGAAGACGAGGAAGCCGGCGCCCACCAGGACGGCGATACCCGCGCCGATGCGCAGCTGCCGCGCCAGCACCTGCGGGTTGGCCGCGGTGTAGGCGTGGCCGGCGAGCAGGAACAGCAAGAGCGCGGCCAGGCCGAGCAGCAGGAATTGCATGGGATGCGCCAGGCCTCC
>VBAB01000123.1 GCA_005888525.1 Alphaproteobacteria bacterium | reverse complement strand
GGCTGGCCAACCGCTGCCGGCCGCGTCCCGATCGTGACCGCCGCCATCCTGTTCGACCTTGCGGTCGGCGGCAACGCGAAGATCCGCCCGACGGCCGATTGCGGCTACCGGGCGGCGCAGGCAGCGAGCGATCGCCCTTCTCCGGAAGGCAGCGTCGGTGCGGGAGCCGGCGCCACGATTGGCAAGTTCGGCGGCGGCCGTCCGATGAAGGCCGGGATCGGCTCGGCCGCCATCAAGCTTCCCGACGGGTTGATCGTGGCGGCGATTGTCGCCGTGAACGCCGCCGGCGACGTCGTCGATCCTGCGACGGGCGCGGTCATCGCCGGCGTCCGCGGTGCCGACGGCAGGCTCGCCGACGCGCGCCTGCTCCTGCGATCCGGCCAGGGAAACGGCCGGCCGCAGCCGGGCGAGAACACGACCATCGGCGTCGTCGCGACGAACGCGCGCCTGACCAAGGCGCAGGCGAATCGCATGGCGTTGATGGCGGACGATGGGTATGCGCGGGCGATCTACCCGTCGCATACGGAAAGCGACGGCGACACGATTTTCGCGCTCGCGACGGGCCGCTGGGACGGCTCCCCCAACATCACCGCGATCGGCGCGCTGGCAGCCGACGCGATGGCGCAAGCAGTCGTCCGGGCAGCGACTCAAGCGACCGGATTCCCTGACATCCCCGCAGCCAGAGATCTCAAAAGCGCCAGATAATTCGAATCCATGACACATAACATCGCGGTAATTGCCGGTGACGGCATTGGCAAAGAGGTCATCCCTGCAGGCATCGCCGCGCTCGAGCGCGCCGCGCGCGGGTCCGGAGTCTCGCTGACATTCACCGACCTGCCCTGGGGATGCGACTACTACCTGCGCCAGGGCCGGATGATGGACGCCGATGGCTTCGAGCGGCTCGCAACATTCGACGCGATCTACCTCGGGGCCATCGGCGACCCCAAGGTCCCGGATCACATCGCCGTATGGGATCTGCTTTTGCCGCTGCGGCAGCGGTTTCAGCAGTACGTCAACCTGCGGCCGATGCGTTTGCTGCCCGGCTTGACGTCGCCGCTCGCCAACCGCCGGCCGGCCGACATCGATATGGTATGCGTGCGCGAGAACTCGGAGGGCGAGTACTCGGGGCTCGGCGGCCGCATTCACGTCGGGACGCGGTTCGAGGCGGCCGAGCAGACCGGTCTATTCACGCGCACCGGCATCGAACGTATCCTCCGATACGGGTTCGAGGTTGCCTCCAGGCGGCCGCGCAAGCTCCTGGCGAGCGCCACCAAAAGCAACGCGCTGCGTCACTCGATGGTGTTCTGGGACGAGGTGGCGGAAATCGTGCGGACAGACTACCCGGCGGTTGAATACCGGAAATACCACGTCGACGCGATCGCGGCACGGATGGTCACCAATCCGGCATCGCTCGACGTCATCGTCTGCTCGAATCTGTTCGGCGACATCCTGACCGACATCGGCTCAGCGATTTCCGGCAGCCTCGGCATCGCTCCCGGCGCCAACATCAACCCCGAACGGACGGCGCCGTCGATGTTCGAGCCGATTCACGGCTCGGCGCCCGACATCGCCGGCAAGGGCATCGCCAACCCGATCGGCCAGATCTGGTCCGGAGCCATGATGCTGGAGCACCTGGGCCACAAGGAGGCTGCCGCGGCAATCGTGAAGGCCATCGAGAAGCTGTTCGCCGACACCGACGTGCGCACCGCAGACATGGGCGGCAAAGCCACGTGCCGCGAGCTCGGCGACGCCATCGCCCAGCTGGTGCGCCGGGGCTAGGATCGCCGGAGCGGCAGTCCGCACGTTCGACATTGCTGCACGCGCGAAGGGGCCAAAGCTCTCGAGTTGCCTGCTGGACGTGCAGTTCGCTCAGCGCCTGTGCGTTGCGCAAGCGGGAAGCCTCCGGCATAATCATCCTGACCCGTCAGAATGCGAGGCGCGGGGCTCCCATCGGGCCTCCCGTTGTTCGTGCTTGGAGACCACATGGCGCAAAGCAATGCCGCAGAGGCAGTCGCAGCAAGCGCAGCGCCCGCCGTCCAGATGATCGGCGTCAACAAGTGGTATGGCGAATTCCACGTGCTGCGCGACATCAACCTGACGGTCGACCAGGGCGAGAAGATCGTCATTTGCGGACCCTCGGGCTCCGGCAAATCAACGCTCATCCGCTGCATCAACAGGCTCGAGGAGCACCAGAAGGGCAAGATCATCGTCGAGGGTATCGAGCTCACCAACGATATCCGTCAGATCGACAAGATCCGCTCCGAGGTCGGCATGGTGTTCCAGAGCTTCAACCTGTTCCCACACCTGACCGTGCTCGATAATCTCTGCCTCGCTCCGGTGTGGGTGAAGAAGATGCCACGCGCGGAGGCCGAGAAGGTCGCCACGCAATACCTGCAGCGCGTCAAGATCCCCGAGCAGGCGGCCAAGTATCCGGGTCAGCTGTCGGGCGGCCAGCAGCAGCGTGTGGCCATTGCGCGCGCACTCTGCATGAACCCGCACATCATGCTTTTCGACGAGCCGACCTCCGCGCTCGACCCCGAGATGGTGAAAGAGGTGCTGGACACCATGATCGAGCTGGCGAAGGGGGGCATGACCATGCTGTGCGTCACGCACGAGATGGGCTTTGCGCGCTCGGTGGCGGACCGCGTAATCTTCATGGACAAGGGCGAGATCGTCGAGCAGGGCACGCCGAAGGAGTTCTTCGCCAACCCGAAGTCGGATCGCACCAAGCTGTTCCTGTCGCAGATCCTCAATCACTAAGAGCCGTCTGCGGCAATCAAACCCGTCAGCAAGCAAAGGGAGAGCGTATCAGATGAAACCGATCCTGAAGGGGATCCTCGCGGGCGCGGCGGCACTCATCGCCACGGCCGGTATCGCCAGCGCCCAAACCAAGACGCTCGACACCGTCAAGAGCCGCGGCAGCCTGAGCTGCGGCGTCAACGTCGGCCTCGCCGGCTTCAGCCAGCCCGACGACAAGGGCAACTGGACCGGCCTCGATGTCGACTACTGCAAGGCGATCGCCGCGGCAGTCCTGGGCGACGCCACGAAGGTCAAGTATGTACCAACCACGGCGAAAGAGCGTTTCACCGCCCTGCAGTCGGGCGAGATCGACGTGCTGATCCGCAACACCACCTGGACCACCGCACGCGACAGCTCGCTCGGCCTCATCTTCGCGGGCGTGAACTACTACGACGGCCAGGGCTTCATGGTGAAAGGCTCGCTGGGCGTCAAGACAGCCAAGGAGCTCAACGGCGCCACCGTATGCGTCCAGACCGGCACCACCACTGAGCTCAACCTCGCCGACTACTTCAAAGCCAACAAGATGACCTACAAGCCGGTCGTGTTCGAGAAGCTCGACGAGACCTTGCAGGCCTATCTGGCTGGTCGCTGCGACGTCTACACGACGGACCAGTCCGGCCTCTACTCGGTGCGTGTGCAGCAGCCCAAGCCCGAAGACCACCTGGTGCTGCCCGAGATCATCTCCAAGGAGCCGCTCGGCCCGTCGGTGCGCCAGGGTGACGACCAGTGGCTGACCGTCGTCAAGTGGGTGCACTACGCGTTGCTGAACGCGGAGGAGGCCGGCATCACGCAGGCCAACGTCGCCGAGATGGTGAATTCGACCAATCCCGAGATCAAGCGCATTGTCGGCAAGGACGGCGAGCTCGGTAAGGGTCTCGGACTTCCTAACGATTTCGTCGTCAGCATCGTCAAGGCGGTCGGCAACTACGGCGAACTGTTCGAGCGCAATGTTGGCTCGGGCTCGCGCCTCAAGATCGCCCGCGGGCTGAACAAGCTCTGGAACAACGGGGGACTGCAGTACGCTCCACCACTGCGGTAGGACAAGACTAGAAAGCGCCGGCCCGAACAGGAGCCGGCGCTTTCGCTCCAGGAAGAGCAGCCTCGGGGAGCTTGAATGGCTGTCATCACCAGCGACCACGGTCCGGCACGCAAGGCGTCACTGGCGAGCTACCTCTATCGGCCCGAGGTGCGCCAAGCCCTTTATCAGATCGTGCTCGTCGTCGCGCTGGTGGCGCTGTTCGCGATCCTGATCACCAATACGGCAGCCAACCTCAGGAAGCAGAACATCGCCTCCGGTTTCGGCTTCATCGACCGCACGGCCGGCTTCGACGTCTCCCAGCACCTGATCGACTACGACAACTCCATGACCTACGGCCGGGCTTTCCTGGTCGGGCTGCTCAACACGCTGCTGGTGGCGGGCCTCGGCATCGTGCTGGCGACCGTGATCGGGTTCATCATCGGCATTTCGCGCCTGTCCACCAACTGGCTCGTGGCGCGGCTAGCGACCGTCTACGTCGAGGTCATCCGCAACGTGCCGCTGCTGCTGCAGCTCTTCTTCTGGTACTTCGCCGTGTTGAAGAGCCTGCCTGGGCCGCGGCAGAGCTACACCCTGCCGGGGGGAGGATTCGTCAATGTGCGCGGCCTCTACCTGCCGGCGCCCGTTCCGCAGCCCGGATTCGACGCGGTCTGGCTCGCCGTGGTCATCGGCATCGTCGCCTCCATCGCCATCCATCTCTTGGCCCGCCGCCGGCAGATGCTGACGGGCCAGCAGTTTCCGGTGCTGTGGACGTCCCTGGCGCTGATCGTGCTGATGCCGCTCGGTGTGTTCCTCTTCCTCGGGCAGCCGCTGGTGTTCGACTATCCCGAGCTCAAGGGCTTCAACTTCCAGGGTGGCATGGTGATGCAGCCCGAATTCCTCGCCCTGCTGCTCGGCCTGTCGATCTACACCGCGAGCTTCATCGCCGAGATCGTGCGCTCCGGCATCCAGGGCGTGTCCAAGGGCCAGAAGGAGGCAGCGCTGGCAATTGGCTTGAGCAAAGGTCAGTCGCTGCGTCTCGTCGTCATTCCGCAGGCGATGCGCATCATCATCCCGCCGCTGACGAGCCAGTTCCTGAACCTGACCAAGAACTCATCGCTCGCGGTGGCCATAGGCTATCCCGATCTCGTTTCGGTGTGGTCCGGCACGGTGCTGAACCAGACCGGACAAGCGGTCGAGGTGATTCTGGTGACGATGTGCGTGTTCCTCACGATCAGTCTGATCGTGTCGGCGTTCATGAACTGGTTCAACAAGCACATGGCCCTCGTGGAGCGGTAAATCGATGGTCGCCGGCACCGACATTGAAGCTGCTCCGGCTGAGCGTGCGCCGCGATCGACGGTCGGCGCCGTCGGCTGGATGCGGGCGAACCTGTTCTCGTCGTGGTCGAACACGCTGCTCACCCTGGTTGGGCTCTTCATTGCCTACGAGGCGGTGAGCTCGGTGATCGGATGGGCGCTGATCCGGGCCACCTTCACCGGCGAAGACGGCGGCGCCTGCACGCACGAAGGGGCAGGTGCGTGCTGGCCCTATGTCACCGCCAAGTTTGCCCAGTTCATGTACGGCCGCTATCCGTTCGAAGAGCGCTGGCGTGTCGACCTCGTCTACGCGTTGGCGTTGATCGGCCTCGTCCCGCTGATGATCCCGAGCGTGCCGGGCAAATTCTGGAACGCCGTCTACGTCTTCGCGATCTTCCCGGTAATCGCTTTCTTCCTGCTGGTCGGCGGTGCCTTCGGTCTTCCGCATGTGGACACCTCGTTGTGGGGCGGCCTGCTGGTAACGCTGGTCGTCGCCACCGTCGGCATCACAGCGTCGTTCCCGCTTGGCATAGTGCTGGCGCTGGGGCGCCGGTCGCGCATGCCGATCGTGCGCTGGGTGTCGGTCGGCTTCATCGAGTTCGTGCGCGGCGTACCGCTCATCACCGTGCTGTTCATGGCCTCCGTGATGCTGCCGCTGTTTTTGCCGCCCGGGGTCACTTTCGACAAGCTGCTGAGGGCTCTGATCGGCGTCGCGCTGTTCGCCGCGGCCTACCTCGCCGAGACCATCCGCGGCGGCCTGCAGGCGATCCCGCGCGGCCAGTTCGAGGCGGCCGATGCGCTCGGCCTCTCCTACTCGAAGAAGATGGGTCTCATCATCCTGCCGCAGGCCCTCAAGCTGGTGGTGCCGGGCATTGTCGGCACCTTCATCGGCCTCTTCAAGGACACGAGCCTGGTGCTGATCATCGGCCTGTTCGACCTGCTGGGCATCGTCCAGCTCAACAACACCGACTCGAAGTGGATTTC
>VBAB01000966.1:444-3170 GCA_005888525.1 Alphaproteobacteria bacterium | reverse complement strand
TTTTTGGTCCGCTCTGATCGGACGTCAGCGCGCCCGATCGCAATGTCTCAGAAGTGCCGGGACCGGACTCGTGCAATGCAGCAACTCTCTATTTGTGAATGGCGAACGAGAACTGTTTGACGTCGGGGTGTATCACGTTGCCGTTCACGGCCATGAGCACCGATAGGGTGTAGTTTCCGGGCGGCAGCCGGTCAGTGACATCGATCTGGAAGCCTGCCTCGGTGCCGAGCGTGGCGGCTCCGGTGCCAACTGCTCGCCCACTCGAATCCATCACAAGATAGCGGCACTCGGGCGCTGCGCGCCGCAGCACATCGGCGGGCACAGACTTCAGCGGTGTCCGCACCAGCCGGTAGCTGCGCTGGAACTTTTCGATCACTTCGATCTCGCCGGACGCGACGAGGCGGTTGCCCTTCCATTCCATCTTGGTGATGAACCCCCACCGCGGCACGGCGTAGGCATCGTAGGACCCCACGCCCAGAGGATAGGTGAGGTCGCGAAAGGCCTCCAGCGTCACGCGCTCCGCCGACCATGCCTTGAGCTTGTAAGGCCCGTTTGTCACCAGGAAATGGCCCTGTGCCTTGTGGAACGCGAGAAGTGCGCCCCACCGCTTGCGCGCCTCCTCCTCGCTTACCTGCGCCTGCAACGCTTCGGGGCGATAACCGTCGCGCTCGAATTCAGCGGCAAGATCGGCAAGCTTGGCGCCGAGCTCCTTGGAGCGCACGAGATCGCCGAGAACGCTGCCCAGCCGCGCGTCACCGCCTCCTCCATCAGCACCAGCACCGTCCAGGGCAACGTGCTCCACGGCGGCGCCATGACGGCGCTCCATTCGGGCGCCTCCGGCGCGACGTCCAGGTAGACTTCCACCGTGAGGATCTCGCGCACGAAGTCGACGTCGCCGACGCGGAACGACTTGGAGGCGGCATCGACGCCGGCGACGCGCACACCCAATAGGTGCCGGCGCAGGGGCGCCGTGGCCGCGTCGATATAGGGATCGTAGTGCGCGCCGTCGCCCCTGCCGGGCACGCCCCAGCGATAGGCGAAGGCATAGGCGTAGAGGATATCGGCCGCGTTCGTCTTGGTGCCGTCATGGAAAGCCGAGCCCAGCACCTTGTAGGTGAGCCTGGCCCGCGCGCTCTTGTCGGGTCCCACCGGCAGCAACCAGCCGCTTTGCGCCTCGGGCAGCAGCGCACGTGGAGGGATCGCCACGGCTTCGCTCATTGCGGCGGGCGTCGCCGCCTCGCGGCTTTCGACGATCGGCTCGGCGGTGAAGGAGAGGCCGATGAATGTGTAAAGCACCATCAGCGCCGTCAGCGGCACTTGCGTGGCGAGCGCGACGCGGATTGGCGAGAAGACCGCGATCGCGCGCCGATGCGCCAGATAGACCGCGAACACGTGGCCCGTGACGATCGCGCCCACCGCCGTGTACCAGGCGAAGCGCGCGCCCGCGACCGCAATGTCGACGCGATAGCCGGCCGTGCCGAAGAGGTCCCACCCGCGTCCGAACGGGTCGGATAGCAACGGGATGATGTACTGCCCCTGAACGAGCAGAAACACCAGGTAATGCGCGACGTGATAGCCGATGGCGATCGGCACCAGCGTAAGGGCGAAGCTGCGCGCCACCTCGAGCGGGCGGGGCCGGCCTGTGGCGACCCGGCTCATGACGGCGCAGATGCCGAGATAGGCGCCGAGGAACAGGAGCCACATGGCGACGAGGCCGGCGCTTCTCAACGCCAGCCCGCTCGAGCGCGGGAAGCTCTCGCGCAGCGCGCCCTCGAGCAGGGCCCACTCGCCCGTGCCGATCAGCCCGTCGTAGAGCACGGTGGCGAGCAGCAGCAGGATGAAGGCCATCATTGATGACGTCACGGGCCGGCTGTCGAGCAGTCCGCCGCCGAAGGGCTGCAGCAGTAGCTTGCCGTCCTGCGCCTCGGCCGGGGCGAAGCGGGCAAGCGTGCCGAACACGAGCGAGAACACCTCGCCGTGCCGCAGCCAGGTATCGCCGCCGAACGCCAGCATGGCCGTCCATGTGAGGATCGAATACGCGATCGCCAGCCAGGCGATATGCGCCGGCGAGGCGGCGTTGGGATAGACGAGCTCGATCCAGGAGAAGGCAAGCAGCAGCACGCACGCTGGCCAGGTGCCGAGCGACTCCGGATAGGGCAGACGGTCGCCTAGCTCGCCGTGCCCACCCAAGCGCCGATAAAGCCATTGGGCCCCATCGAAGACGGTGCGCCACGGGTTGATGAGGACCCACACGTCGCCGACGAAGGCCGCGACGTAGGCGAGTCCCACCCACCAGATGATCCACACAAGGGTGGGTGCGATGTTGCGGTAGGGGTTCTGGTCGCCGAAGAGACCGGCCAGGACCGTGACGACGAATAGCGCGAGCGCGGCAAGCCGCAACGTCAGGACGATGGCGGGGTGACCAGCGACTCGGCCGGCCGCCGTGGCAAGCAGATCGACTTGCGGACCCACGCGCGGGTCAGACGAACCGCGCAGGAACAGGCCGAACACGACAAACGACAGCGCCACCACGGCCGCGGCCCCGAACAGATAGAGCGACAGCGGCAGCGGCAGCTCGTAGCGCTGGCCGAAGCCATGGGCGTCGGCGGGCGTCGCCGCACAGAAAGCGACGGCAGCGCAGGTCGCGACCCACGCCCAGGTGCGGTTAGCGCGGATAGACCTCGATGCGGGCAAGTGGAGCCTCACCATGCGCGTGGCCGCCCTGG
>VBAB01000966.1:0-366 GCA_005888525.1 Alphaproteobacteria bacterium | reverse complement strand
ATATCGTAGCCGTGCAGGTGGAGGAGGATCGGCCGGTCGGTCGTCCAGCGCAGCTTGACGGCATCGCCCTGACGCACGCGGATCAGCCGCATGTTGGCCGCCACGCGGCCCTTCTCGATGCTGAGATCGAACGCGACCTCCGCCGTCTGCGCGATGGCGCCGCTGGCGAAGCCGACAATCGCCCAGAGCAGCACGGCGATACCGAACGGCACATTCCCCCGCCCCCTGGAAGGGGAGGTCGTCACACCTGTCGCTCGTCGAAGGAGCATCATCGCCGAGGCGAGGCCTCCACGTCGGAGAAGCGGTTGAGCATCCAGCCCTGATCATAGGGCGTGGGTATCACCGCCGGGTCGGCGACGGCGAACC
>VBAB01000122.1 GCA_005888525.1 Alphaproteobacteria bacterium | reverse complement strand
TTGCAGACGTACTGGTGCAACATTTCCGTGGAGCCGACGCCGTCGAGGACGTCGACGCCGAACCTGGCCTTGAAGGCTTTGCCGATGTCGGCCGGGAGCGCCTCGCCCGCGGAGACGCATTGGCGCAAGCGCTTCGAGCCGTTCTCGGGCGTGCCCTGCGGATAGGCCAGCATCGCCGCGTAGAGCGTGGGCGCGCCGAAGAACATGGTCGGTTGATATTGCTTGAGCGTGCGGAACACCGATTCCGGCGTCGGTC
>VBAB01000121.1 GCA_005888525.1 Alphaproteobacteria bacterium | reverse complement strand
GTCGGCCGGCTGGAATTCCGGCGCCTGGAACTGCAGCTCGCCGCGCAAGGAGAGCGCGAACGGAGGCGGCTCGCCGCCCGCCACGAAGATGTGCTTGAGGAACGGCAGCTGGCCGAGGATAGGCTGCACCACCGGTAGCAGCGGCGCCGATATGACGAGGGCGCGCGCGCGGCTGTCGCCCAGGATGTAGGCGTACTGCTCGGTCGTCAGCAGCGTGTTGAGGCACACCGGCACGACGCCTGATTTGATGGCCCCCCAGAACGCCACGGGAAAATCCACGGTATCCAGCAGCAGCAGGGCGATGCGGGACTCGCGCTGGATGCCGTAGGTGCCGAGCAGGTTGGCCATGCGGTTGCAGCGGATCTGCAGCTCGCCGTAGGTCAGCGTCTCGCCAGAATCCTTGCCAGCGTCGATGAACGCCGGCTTGGCCCCGCGGCCGTGCGTGACGTTGCGGTCCACCATGTCGACCGCGGCGTTGTAGATGCGCGGATAGCTCATCCTTCCTCCCCAGCGGCCGTCTCAGCTCGCGGCCTTCCCAATCTCACCGGACCGCCAGGCGCCTCCTTGGCGCCGGCCGACCTAAATATGCATTATAGTGCAAGTCTGGCCTCTTTGCAGCGCCCTCGTTTTGTGCCGGGCTCTCGCTATGCGTTGACTAGGATTGCGGGCTACCCGTACAGTCCTGCATGGACTTCGAATGGGACCCGAAGAAGGCCAAGGCGAACAAGGCCAAACACGGCGTCGATTTCGAACTCGCCAAGGATGTGTTTCGCGACCCCGCATGCCTGAGCAGTCTCGACGACAGCAGCGAGGACGAGGAGCGTTGGCGCATTATCGGCCTAACTGGCGGCAAGGTCCTCCTTGTCGTGTTTACGGAGCGAAACAACGATGTCATCCGCATCATCTCGGCGCGGGAAGCGAACAAACGTGAAGAGCGAGAGTACTTTGGTCAGACGGCGCCTTAAGGGTGGCCAGTGGTACGCGGTCAGTGCCGACGGCACCGAGCGACGATTGCCGGACAAGGCACCCGACTGGTCGCGGCTCGACGCTATGACAGACGCCGAGAAGCTGGCCGCTGCCCGCAGCGACCCCGACGCTCAGCCGTCGACCGAAGCACAACTGAAGCGCATGCGACGTGTTCCGTTCGCGAAGCATGTGCGCTGGACCATCGGGCTCAGCCAGCAGGAATTCGCTGACGTCTTCGGTATCCCGATCGGTACCTTGCGCGATTGGGAGCAGGGGCGCTTCGAGCCCGACCAGGCCGCTCAGTCTTACCTCAAGGTCATCGCACGCAATCCCAAGGCTGTACGCAAGGCGCTCGAACCGGCAGAGTAGCCTTCGGGCTTCCCGCATGCGCCGGTGACAATCACCTGGACGCAGTCTCGGACCGGCCTCCCCCGAGCGGTCCGCACGGCAAGGACGGGCATGGCGATGAACCCCGACACCACGACCTCCGAGGCCCGGCGCGGGACCACGCCGGCCGACCAGGCCTACCTCGAGCGCGTGGGCGAGCGCGTGCGGCTGGCGCGGGCGCGTCGGGGCATGTCGCGCAAGTCGCTGTCCCGGGCGTCGGGCGTGTCCGAGCGGTATTTGGCCGAGCTCGAGCGCGGCGCCGGCAACGCTTCGCTGCTGGTGCTGCGCCAGATCGCCGACGCGCTCAGCATCGAGGCCGCCGCGCTCGTGAGCGACGCGCTGGAGCGGCCCGTCGACCTGACGCTGGCCCTGCATCAACTGGAGCGCCTGTCGCCAGCGGATCTTGCCGAGGCCAGAAGCCTCATCGCCCAGCGCTTCGGCCAAGCCGGCCCTTCCGCGCAGGGACGCATCGCGCTGGTCGGCCTGCGCGGTGCCGGCAAGACCACGCTGGGCCAGCTCGCCGCCCAGGCGCTGGCCGTGCCGTTCGTGGAGCTCGACCGCGAGATCGAACGCGCCAGCGGCATGGAGCTGTCGGAGATTTTCGCCGTGCACGGCCAGGCGATGTTCCGCTCACTCGAGCGTCAGTGCCTGGAGACCATCGTCGCGCGCTTCGAGCGGGTGATGATCGCCACCGGCGGCAGCCTCGTCACGGAGCCCGCAACCTACGATCTGTTGCTGTCGACCTGTTTCGTGGTCTGGCTGAGCGCCGCGCCCGACGAGCACATGAGCCGGGTGCTGGCCCAGGGGGATCTGCGGCCGATGGCCGACGGGCCGCAAGCCATGGACGATCTCAAGGCCATCCTGGAGAGCCGCACGCCCCTCTACGCCAAGGCCAACGCCGTGGTGAACACCGGCGGGAAATCCGAGGCGCAGGCGTTCGCTGCCCTGCTCGCGGCCATGCCGAGGAGCAGCGCGTCATCCGAGGCAGCACCCTGAGGCGACCCCTACGCGGTGCGCGCTGCTACGTCTGAAGCTGCCGCGCACGCCCGCGCCGATGGACCTCAGGCCGCCTCGGCGAGGCCTGCCACCAGGCCGACGATCTCGCGCATGATGGCGTTGAGCTGGAAATTCTTCGGCGTGTAGACGGCGGCGACGCCGAGGCGCTCGAGAGTGGCGGCGTCCTCGGGCGGGATGATGCCGCCAACCACCACCGGCACGTCGTCGAGCCCTTCCTTGCGCATGCGGCTCATCACCTCGGCGACCAGCGGCACATGGCTGCCCGACAGGATCGACAGGCCGACCACGTGCACGGATTCCTCCACCGCCGCCCGCACGATCTGCGCAGGTGTCAGCCGGATGCCCTCGTAGACCACCTCCATGCCGCAATCGCGCGCCCTGACCGCGATCTGCTCGGCCCCGTTGGAGTGGCCGTCGAGGCCCGGCTTGCCGACCAACAGCTTGATGCGCCGTCCGAGCCGCGCCGACACGCGCTCCACCTCGCCGCGCACGTCGTCGAGGCCGACGACCGACGCCGCCACGCCGCCCGACATGCCCGTAGGCGCCCGGTACTCGCCGAACACGGAGCGCAGCGTCGTGCCCCATTCCCCTGTGGTCACGCCCGCCTTGGCGCAGGCGATCGACGGCTCCATGACGTTGCCGCCCTCGCGTGCGGCACGCTCGAGCTGGACAAGCGCCTTCTTCACCGCCTTGGCATTGCGTTCCGCGCGCCAGGCCGCCAGCCGCCCGACCTGCTCCTGCTCGATTGCCGGGTCGACTGACACGATGGAACCCTCGCCAGTGGAGAGCGGCGACGCCTCGGTCTCGGTCCAGCGGTTGACGCCGACGACGATCTGCTCGCCCGACTCGATCCGGCGCACGCGCTCGGTGTTGCTCTCGACGAGGGCGTGCTTCATGTAGTCGATGGCCGCCACGGCGCCGCCCATGGCGTCGATGCGCTCGAGCTCGGCCAGGGCGGCGGCCTTCAGTCCACCTTGCGGCGCATGACCTTCGATCCCTCGAAGACATCGGCGTATTCGAGCAGGTCGGTCTCATAGGCCAGGATCTGCTGCATGCGGATCGACCACTGCTGGTCCCAGGGCCGCGGCAGGCCGAGCGCCTCGTTCCAGGCGGGCAGCTGCACGGCGCGGGCGCGCGCATCGCGCGACAGCGTCACCGCCAGCATCTCGATCAGGATGCGGTAGACGTTGTTCTCGGCCTGCGGCTCGGTGAGGCCGAGCGAGTTCACCTGCACGCCATAGCGGAACCGGCGGTGCTTGGCATCCTGCACGCCGTAGCGGGAGGCCGTGATCTCGTCCCATAGCTCGGTGAAGGCGCGCATCTTGCAGATCTCGGTGATGAACCGCAGCCCCGCGTTGACGAAGAACGAGATGCGCCCCACCACGGCGCCGAAGTCGGCGGGCGCCGCCTCTCCCGAGGCCTTGACGGCGTCGAGCACGGCCTGCGCGGTGGCGAGCGCGAACGCCAACTCCTGCACGGGCGTGGCCCCTGCCTCCTGCAGATGGTAGGAGCACACGTTGGTGGGGTTCCACTTCGGCATGGCGGTGCAGGTGAAGATGATCGTGTCCTTGATCAGCCGCAGCGACGGCGCGGGCGGGAACACGTACGTGCCGCGCGAGAGATATTCCTTGATGATGTCGTTCTGGATCGTGCCGGTGAGCGCGGTCCTGGGCGTGCCTTGCTCGTCGGCGACGGCGACGTAGAGCGCGAGCAGCCACGCGGCCGTGGCATTGATCGTCATCGAGGTGTTCATTTGCCCGAGCGGGATGTCGGCGAGCAGCGTGCGCATGTCGCCCAGATGCGAGACCGGCACGCCGACCTTGCCCACCTCGCCGCGCGCCAGCTCGTGATCGGCGTCGTAGCCCGTCTGCGTCGGCAGATCGAAGGCGATGGAGAGGCCGGTTTGGCCCTTGGCGAGGTTCTTGCGGTAGAGCTCGTTGGATTTGGCCGCCGTCGAATGTCCGGAATAGGTGCGGATCAGCCAGGGCTTGTCGCGCTGCGGCAACGCTGCCGTCGGCAGAGGCCGCCTGGGCCGGGTCATGGCACCGCTCCTAGTTCGCAACCGCGAGACGAGCCAGCGTAGCGCGGCTGGAGGGCAGCGCAAGCGGGCGTAGAGTCAGGGGGCTAGACGCCGGCCTTGCGGGGAGTACGCGCTTCGG
Organism: Alphaproteobacteria bacterium; assembly: GCA_005888525.1. Lineage (GTDB taxonomy): Bacteria > Pseudomonadota > Alphaproteobacteria > Rhizobiales > Hyphomicrobiaceae > AWTP1-13. The sequence continues at coordinate 5,582 of VBAB01000121.1, read as the reverse complement.
CCCGACGGCTCCCTGCTCGGTCCTTGAGCGTGCCGAAGCAGGCAACCGACACGGTGCCGACAATGGTGCCGCAAATCGAGGCGATGATCGTCCACATCAGCCATTGGTCGAGTTTGTTGGGTGGATAAAGCTCGACCTGAATAAAGATGTACTGTATCAGTATCGCGAAGAATAAAAGTACAGGATAGACAAATATAACCATCGGCGGACTAGCAAGATACTCCTTGATGAAGTATGCGGCAAAGGCGCAGAGCACCGACAAGACAACGAGCGTCTGCCAATCCATCGCCACTATGTTTTCGATATGCTTGATGAGGATGCTCATGGGCCACGTCTGCCTGCCAAAGCGCCTCGCGGCTGCCCGGTCGTCTATTTCCCTGTTTTCGGCGTTGACAGTAGGCGCGAGCCGTTAAGACCGGCTTAGCGCGTCGATGCTGCAGGGCGACAAGAATTCGCTTGAGCAACGCGTTTTTCTGTCGGACTCTTCGGCGGTGCAACAAGGGGCGGCAGGGTGGCGCGCCCGCGTGGGGGGAGTAGGTGCAATGGCTGCGCGGTCCAAGTCCGAGCCCGGGGTCAAGCCTCCGAGGGTAAGAGACGAGCAACCGCCGCCGCGGGAGCCCCCGAAGATTGTCGTCGCCGGACCGGCCGCGCCGGCATTGGTGAAAGGAGCCGGCCTCAAGGACCTCTATCAGCTCGGCGAGATCCCCCCGCTCGGTCATGTGCCGAAGCAGATGTACGCCTGGGCCATCCGCAAGGATCGGCATGGCCCGCCCGAGACGGCGATGCAGGTCGAGGTGCTGCCGACCTGGGAGCTCGACAGCCACGACGTGCTCGTGCTCGTGATGGCGGCGGGCGTCAATTACAACGGTGTGTGGGCCGCGCTCGGCACACCCATCTCGCCGCTCGACGTGCACAAGAATCCATATCACGTGGCGGGCTCGGATGCGGCCGGTATCGTCTACGCAGTCGGCTCCAAGGTGAAGCGCTGGAAGGTCGGCGACGAGGTCGTCATCCACTGCAACCAGGACGACGGCGACGACGAGGAATGCAACGGCGGCGACCCGATGTTCTCGCCGTCTCAGCGCATCTGGGGCTACGAGACGCCCGACGGCTCCTTCGCCCAGTTCTGCCGCGTGCAGGACCGACAGCTGATGGAGCGGCCCAAGCACCTCACCTGGGAGGAAAGCGCCTGCTACATCCTCGTGCTGGCGACCGCCTACCGCATGCTGTTCGGCCACCGCCCGCACGTCATCCGACCCGGCCAGAACGTGCTGGTGTGGGGCGCCTCGGGCGGACTGGGCTCGATGGCGGTGCAGCTCATCGCCACGTCAGGTGCCAACGCCATCGGCGTCGTCTCCGATGACGACAAGCGCGACTTCGTCATGCAGCTCGGCGCACGCGGTGTCATCAACCGCACCAAGTTCAAATGCTGGGGCGAGCTGCCCAAGGTCGGGAGCCCCGAGTACGACGCCTGGTTCAAGGAGGCGCGCAAGTTCGGCGCCGCCATCTGGGAGATCACCGGCAAGGGCAACAACGTCGACTTCGTGTTCGAGCATCCGGGCGCGGCGACGTTTCCAGTCTCGGTGCTGGTGGTGAAGCGCGGCGGCATGGTGGTGATCTGCGCCGGCACCACGGGCTACAACCTCACCATGGACGCACGCTATCTGTGGATGCACCAGAAGCGCGTGCAGGGCTCGCATTTCGCCAACCTGCTGCAGGCGGCGCAGGCCAACAAGCTGGTGGTGGAGCGCCGCCTCGATCCCTGCATGTCGGAGGTCTTCCCGTGGGAGCAGATCCCCAAGGCGCACATGCGCATGTGGAAGAACGAGCACAAGCCGGGCAACATGGCCGTCCTCGTCAACGCCCCCACCACGGGGCTGCGGACCTTCGAGGACGTCCAGGAGGAGAGCCGCAAGCGGTTTGGGTGACGGGACTCCTCATCTCTACAGCTAATCGGAATTGGGCGTTCGCGGAACGCGTCGCACTCTGATACTACGCTCGCGGCGCCGGGCTCGAGCGATGTCGAACGCCAGCTGCATGCGCAGCAGGTGATCCATCTTGGGCCCGAACGCTCTTTCGATGCGCAGCGCCATGTCGGGCGTGAGAGCAGATTTCTCGTTGAGCAGATTGTTGAGCGCTTGCCGCGTGACGCCCAAGACCTCGGCGGCATTTGTAACAGTCAGGTCGAACGGCCCGATGACTTCGGTCCGGATGAAACTGCCGATGTGCGGTGGGTTCTTCATGGGCATCCCAGGTGTTCCTTCCAATGATAGTCCACCAGATCCACTTCGAAAGCGTCCCCGTCCTCGAACCTGAAGACCAGCCGCCAATTGCGCGTGACCGTCAGGCTCCACATGTTGACCAGCTCGCCCTTGAGTCTATGCAGCCGCCAGCCGGGCATCGCCCCGATCTCCGCAACCGACACTGCGCTGTCGAGTGCGAACAGCATCTTCCTGAGCTTGTCGACGGAGCCGCGGACAGGGCGCGGGCGTCGTCGTCCTCAAATAGGCGTTTGAGGCACTTGTGACGAAAGCTCTGGATCGGCATTCCCGCACAATGTAGGTGACAATTGTCGCTTGTCACGAGCGGCACTGCATATCTTGCGATGCGCGCGGCGCGTTGGCATCTCCGCCATCGGGGGAGCAATGCGGGCTGGGCAGAGCGTCCGGGAAGGCTGACTTACATTTGAGGCCGTTCTACAATCGGCTCCCGGACGAGCCCCGATCGAGCGACGGTACGAGAAGCGCCATGCGTGTCCTGATCTGCGGCGGTGGCGTCATCGGCGCTTCGATCGCCTACTTCCTGAGTTGCCGCGGGGCCGAGGCGATCGTCATCGAGCGGACGGGGATTGCGTGCGCGGCGTCGGGCAAGTCGGGCGGCTTCCTGGCGCTCGACTGGTGCGACGGCAGCCCGCTCGAGTCGCTGGCGCGGCGCAGCTTTGCGCTGCACGGGAGCCTGCCGGAAATGATCGGCGGCGATTGGGGCTATCGCCGCCTCGTCACCTATGGCGGCTTCGCCAGCGCCCAGGGCGGCGGGCGCCGCGGCCGCGCTGCCAACGTCGTCGATTGGGTGTCCGACGACGTGGTCGTAGACCGTCGCCTCGGCTCGACGGAAACAACCGCCCAGGTGCACCCGCGCGAGTTCACCGCAGCCATGATGCGCGCGGCCGAGGCGCAGGGAGCCGGGCTACGTCTGGGCCAGGTGACGGGCATCGTGCGCGACGGCCGCGGGTCGCGCGTCGGAGGTGTCGAGGTCGACGGCGAGACCATCGAGGGCGATGCCGTCGTCATTGCCATGGGGCCCTGGTCGATCCTGGCCGCACAGTGGCTGTCGCTGCCGCCCGTGTTCGGCCTGAAAGGGCACAGCCTCGTGTTCGAGACAGGGAGCAAGGTGCCGGCCGAGGCGCTCTTCCTCGAATACCAGGACGCGAGCGGCGAGGTGCACGGACCCGAAGTGTTCCCGCGCACTGACGGAACTACCTACGTCTGCGCCATCTCCAGCGAGAGCCCGCTGCCCATCGATCCCGCTGAGGTGACGCCGGATCCGGGCGCGATCGATCGGCTGCAGGCCATGTGCGCCCGGCTGTCATCCACGCTCGGTGGCGCGAACGTGCTGGCCCGGCAGGCCTGCCATCGCCCTGTCACCCAGGACGGCCTGCCGCTGATCGGGCAGATTCCGGGCCTCGAGGGCGCCTACGTGGCCACCGGCCACAGCGTCTGGGGCATCCTCAACGCGCCTGCAACTGGCGAGGCTGTCAGCGAGTTGATCTTGGACGGCGTCTCGCGCAGCGTGGACCTGGCGCCCTTCGATCCAGCCCGACTGGCCCCGCTCGATCCCGCGCGCCTGCGCACCAATGCGGAGAGGCGGCCGTAGCCGGTGAGCGATATGCAGAGCTCAGCCATGCCCGAAGTCTTGCGGCTCAGCGCCAACGGCTGGATGCCGAACAATCCGCGGCTGCCGGTACTGCTCTATCGCCACGCCGTGCCCATTGCGGGGAGCGATCCGGCAGCGACATTCGAAGATTTGTTCGGGCACAACGGCTGGCCGGCGCAATGGCGCAACGGCGTCTACCCCTTTCACCACTATCACTCCAACGCGCACGAGGTGCTGGGCTTTGCCGCCGGTCGTGCGCGTCTCGTGCTCGGCGGCCCGGGTGGCCACGAGGTCACGGTCACGGCGGGGGACGTGGCCCTGCTGCCGGCCGGCACAGGCCATTTCCGGCTCGAGGCGACGGGGGACTTCCTCGTCGTCGGCGCCTATCCGCCGGACCAGAGCGCCGACTTGTGCCGCAGTGCACCCAGCGAGGAGATGCTCGCCCGCATTGCTCGCGTGCCGTTTCCCGCCACCGATCCCGTGCACGGAGAAGGTGGCCCTCTGACCTCGCTGTGGTAGGCTCGCTGATCCATATCGGTTCAATTGCTCGCCGGTGGAGGCCAACATGCGCAAGACGCTCCTCGCAATCGTCGGCGTCCTCGTTGCCCCACTGGCGCTTGCATCTCAGGCCGGCGCCTGGCCCCGCGACGACTACTACTATGCTCCCTATCCGCCAGTGGTGGTCGTGCTACCTCCACCCCCCTATGCGCCTGCACCCTATTATGCCCAGCCCAGTTATTACGCTCCTCCCGTCCCCGCCTACGGTGGGCCACGCTATGGCTATATGCCCCCCGCTCCCTCCTACTACGCTCCGCCGGAGCTTCCACCGGTCCCGCTGCGCCCACGCAGCTGCGGCAAATACCGCTATTGGAACGGCGAGTATTGCGCCGATGCGAGATACGAGCGCCCTTATGTCGGGCAGAAGTGGTAGCGTCACGCACCTCCAGCGTGCGGCGACCGTAGCGCCGTCGCCCTCTGGAGATGCGTGCACACGTGACGTGTCATGAAGATCATTAGCGGCGGTCAGACCGGTGTGGACCGCGCCGCGCTCGACGTGGCGATCGAGCGTGGCATGGATTGGGGCGGCTGGTGCCCCAAGGGCGGCTGGGCCGAGGACCTGCCTGATCCGCCCGGCGTGTTGGCGAAGTATCCCCACCTGAAGGAAACACCGGATCGTCATCCCCTGCAGCGCACGGAATGGAACGTGCGCGACAGCAACGCGCTGCTGATCGTAACTGACAGCGCGGGCCTGTCGGTCTCCATCGGCACCAGGCGCGCGCATCATTGGGCGCATCAGCATGGCAAGCCCCTGCTCGTGATCGACGCCGGCGACAAGGACGCCGCCGCACATGCCGCGGCATGGGTGCAGGCACAGAAGAAGAGATTCGGCGCCGACATGGCGCTCGGCATCGGCGGCCCGCGCGAGAGCGAGGCGCCCGGCATCTACGCACCCGCCCGGACGCTGATTGCCGCGATCCTGGATCGCGTCGCCTGATACAGCTCGCCCTAATGCTCCACTCGATAGCTGTCGCCCGAAGGCGGCAGCGGCATGGTCGTTACGTCGGCGTTGCGCTCCTCGGCCAGCGCGAGCCGGCGCTTGACCTCGACGATGCCGCGATTGAGCTCTGCCCCGACGATGACGATGATGGCGCTCACCTGGAAGAACACCAGCGCGCTCATGATGCGCGTCAGGCCGGCGTAGAAGCGCG
>VBAB01000120.1 GCA_005888525.1 Alphaproteobacteria bacterium | reverse complement strand
TGGTTGGTTCGGACGCGGTACGCCTTTAAACAGCGTCCGATGCCGAGGCCAGTCCGGTGGCTGCGTTTCGCCTACCCCGCTGGCGAGCAGTTGCCGGGCTGGCTCTCAGCCCATTCCGGGGCACGGCGCCGGCCAGTCGATCCAATCAAACGCCGAGTTTCTTCTTCAGCAGCTCGTTGACGGCCTGCGGGTTGGCTTTGCCGCCGGTGGATTTCATGACTTGGCCGACGAACCAGCCGAGCATGGCGGCCTTGGCCTTCACCGCCTCCACCTTGTCGGGGTTGGCGGCGATCACCGCGTCGACTGCCGTCTCGATGGCGCCAATATCGGTGACCTGGCGCAGGCCCCGCTTCTCGACGATCTCCGCGCTCCAGACGATCTCGAACACGTCCTTGGCGATCTTGCCGGAGATGGCGCCCGAGGCGATCAGATCGATGATGGCGCGCAGCTGCCCCGCCGAGACCGGGCTCGCCGCGATGTCGAGGTTCTCTTTGTTCAACCGTCCGAACAGCTCGTTGATCACCCAGTTGGCGGCAATCTTGCCGTCGCGTCCCTTGGCCACAGCCTCGAAGAAGTTGGCGCTTTCGTGCTCGGCCACCAGCACGTCCGCATCGTAGGCGGAGAGCTTGAAGTCGCGCATGAAGCGGGCCTTTTTCGCGTCCGGCAACTCCGGTAGGTCATTCTTCAGGCCATCGACATAAACCTGCGTCAGCTCCAGCGGCAGCAGGTCGGGATCGGGGAAATAGCGGTAGTCGTGCGCCTCCTCCTTGGAGCGCATGGAGCGTGTCTCGCGTTTCACGCTGTCGAACAGCCGCGTCTCCTGCTCGATGCTGCCGCCGTCCTCGATGATGTCGATCTGCCGGCGTGCCTCATATTCGATCGCTTGGCCGATGAAATTTACGGAGTTCATGTTCTTGATTTCGCAGCGAGTGCCGAGCTCCCTATCGCCAGCCCGGCGTACGGACACGTTCACGTCGGCGCGCAGATTGCCTTTCTCCATGTCGCCGTCGCAGGTGCCGAGATAGCGCAGGATGGTCCGCACCTTGGATACGAACGCTTGCGCCTGCTTCGCCGAGCGCATGTCGGGCTTGGACACGATCTCCATCAACGCCACGCCCGAGCGGTTGAGATCGACGTAGGAGTATTCCGGGTGCTGATCGTGAATCGACTTGCCGGCATCCTGCTCCAGGTGCAGCCGCTCGATGCCGACGCTCAGGGTTTCGCCGTCGACCTCTACTTCAACCTCGCCCTCCCCGACGACCGGACGTTTGTATTGCGATATCTGATAGCCCTGCGGCAGATCCGGGTAGAAGTAGTTCTTGCGATCGAACACCGAGACGAGATTGATCCGGGCGTTCAACCCCAGCCCCGTGCGCACGGCTTGGGCGACGCAGGCCTCGTTGATGACGGGCAGCATGCCGGGCATGGCCGCGTCGACGAGCGAGACGTGGCTGTTCGGCGCCCCGCCGAATTCCGTCGACGCCCCTGAAAACAGCTTTGCCTTGGAGGCCACTTGTGCGTGAACCTCCATGCCGATCACCACCTCCCAGTCGCCAGTGGCGCCCTTCATCAACGTGCTGCTGCCGCTTTTCTTGCCGTTCTGCATACTTCGCGTCCTTCCGGGAGCGCCGCCGCTGCCGCGCACCTTGCAAAGCCCTGCGTAGGGCGCCGAACCTGCCCGGGTCAAGCGGGAGGAGCGCTGGACCGACCCGATAAATTCAGCCAATATCGCGCCGGCCTTCTTACCCCTGAGATGCACGAGCTTTGGCGAGAGATGAGATGAAGATCAAAACCCTTGTCGTGACCGGCGCGCTTGCGTTTGCCCTCGCCGCCACGCCAGCCGCGGCCAAGACCTTCCGCTACGCCTTCCAAGGCGACCTCAACGCGCTCGATCCCTACACGTTGAACGAGAGCTTCACGTTGGGTGCGCTCGGCAATGTCATGGAGGGTCTCACCAAGCGCGACAAGGACCTCAAGATCATCCCCGGGCTGGCCGAGCGCTGGGAGATCGTCGACCCCCTCAAGTGGCGCTTCTACCTGCGCAAGGGCGTCAAGTTCCACAACGGCGAGGACTTCACTGCCGACGACGTCGTCTTCTCCACCGAGCGGATGGGTAGCCCCGGCTCGCAGATCAAGACTCGCGCGCCCGCCGACATGAAGGCCGTCAAGGTCGACGACTACACGGTCGATTTTGTGCTGAGCTCTCCCAATCCCATTCTCAATGCCGAATGGGACACCTGGTACATGTTCTCCAAGAAGTGGGCGGAGGCAAACGGCGCCACGCAAGCGCAGGCCGCCTCAGCGACCTCGCTCAACCCGTTCGCCCTCAAGGCCAATGGTACGGGCCCCTTCACCATCGTCAGTCACGAGCCCGGCGTGAAGACCGTGTTCAAGCCGTTCCCCGGTTGGTGGGGCAAGCCGGAGCACAACCTCGACGAGGTGATCTTCCAGACCATCAAGTCGGACGCCACGCGCGTCGCCGCGCTGCTGTCCGGCGACATCGACATGATGGACCCGGTCCCGGTCCAGGACATCGACCGCGTCAAGAGCAGTCCCAATGTGACGGTGATGATCGGTCCCGAGATCCGCACCATCTTCCTCAATATGGATTCCATGCGCGACGAGCTGCTCTACTCCAGCGTCAAGGGCAAGAACCCCTTCAAGGATGCGCGCGTGCGCAAGGCCTTTTATCAGGCGATCGACATCGAAGCGATCCACAACAAGGTGATGCGCGGCATGTCGGTCAATTCGGCACTGATGATCTCGCCGCTCCTCTACGCGCGTGCGGCCGAGTTCAAGCGCCACCCCTATGACGTCGCCGCCGCGAAGAAGCTGCTGGCCGATGCCGGCTATGCCGGCGGCTTCGAGGTCACGATGGATTGCCCGAACGACCGCTATGTCAACGACGAGGGTATCTGTCAGGCCGTGGCGCAGATGCTCTCCCGCATCGACATCAAGGTGAAGCTCAACGCCATGCCGAAGGCGAAGTACTTCCAGAAAGCCGGCCCGACCGACAAGTACGACTCCTCGTTCAATCTGCTGGGCTGGACGCCGGGCTCGCTCGATAGCTGGAACGTGGTCGAGAACATCATCGGCTGCCGGGATGCCAACGGCAAAGGCGGTACCTTCAACTTCGGCGGCTACTGCAATCCCAGGATCACCGAGCTCAACAAGCTGATCCTGGTGGAGGCGGACACCAAGAAGCGTGACGAGCTGATCGCCGAGGCCTTCCGCATCAACCACGAGGAGGCCGGGGTCATACCGCTGCATCAGCAGTCGCTGATCTGGGGCGTCTCCAAGAAAGTAGAGATGGTGCAACGCGCCGATAATCAGATCCTGTTCTACTGGGTGAAGATGCAATAGGGTCGAGGTCCACACTCCGCGGGGGCGGGCTCCGCGGCGCCTGTCCTCCCCCACGGCAACCGTCCGCCAGGGGTTTAGACAAGGGTAGATGCTCGCATTCGCCATCCGTCGGCTCTTCGAGGCGGCCATCGTCATGGTGACGGTGGCCCTCATCGCCTTCACGCTGTTCCGCTTCGTCGGCGACCCCGTCAACCAGATGGTTGGGCAGGACACCTCGCTCGAGGATCGCTTGCGCCTGCGGGAGGAGCTGGGGCTCAACGATCCGATTCCCGTGCAGTTCGCACGCTTTCTGACCAGCGCCGCCCAGTTCGATTTCGGCATCTCCTACCAGATGAAGCAGCCGGTGACGGCGATCATCAGGGATCGTTTTCCCGCAACGCTGGAGCTTGCCCTTACGGCCGCACTGTTCGCCGTCGCGCTCGGCATCCCGATGGGCGTCTACACCGGCATCCACCGCGACAGCTGGCTGTCGAAGATTTTTCTCACCGTGTCGCTGATTGGCGTCTCGTTGCCGACATTCCTCATCGGCATCCTGCTGATCTACGTCTTTGCCGTGTGGCTCGGCGTGCTGCCGTCATTCGGCCGCGGCGAGGTGGTGCGCGTCGGCTTCTGGAGCACGGGACTGCTTACGGTCTCCGGCCTCAAGGCTCTGATCCTGCCGGCAGTGACGCTCGGCCTTTTTCAGATGACGCTGGTGACACGGCTGGTGCGCTCCGAGATGCTCGAGGTACTGCGCACCGACTACATCAAATTCGCCCGCGCACGCGGGCTGCCCGAGCGGACCATCAACTTCGGCCATGCGCTGAAGAACACGCTCGTCCCGGTGATCACCGTGATCGGCCTGCAGCTCGGCGCCATCATCGCCTTTGCCATCATCACCGAGACCGTATTTCAGTGGCCAGGCATGGGGCTGATGTTCATCCAGGCGGTGCAGAACGCCGACATCCCGGTCATGTCGGCCTATCTCATGCTGGTCGCGTTCTTGTTCGTCTTCATCAACTTCGTCGTCGACCTGATATATGTGCGGGTAGATCCGCGCATTCGCATCTTCGGCCGGAGCGGTTGAGGGCCGATGCAAGACGCACCCGAAAGTACCGCTCCATCACCTGTCGCTATCAGCCGGGCGAGCACCGGCGACGACCGCAACGCGAGGCGGAGCAGGCTGGCGACCTTCCTCGACGCCGATCTGTTGCACAGCTTCCTGCGCTCCAAGCTCGTCGTCGTGGCGGCGCTGCTGACCCTGGCGATCGTTGCCGCGGCGCTCCTGGCGCCGCTGATTGCCCCACACGATCCTTATGATCTGAAGGCACTGAGCCTGCTCGACGCCAACACCCCGCCGGCCTGGGAGAAAGACGGAGATCCGAACTACCTCCTGGGTACCGACGACCAGGGTCGCGACATCCTCTCCACCATCCTCTACGGCACGCGGTCTTCCCTGCTGATCGGCATTTGCTCGGTGCTGCTCGCCAGCGCGCTGGGGCTGTCGCTCGGGCTGTGGGCCGGCTACGCGGGTGGTCGCGTCGACACGGTGATCATGCGCATCGCCGACGTGCAGCTGACCTTTCCGGCAATTCTCACCGCCCTGCTGATCGACGGCGTGGCGCTGGCGATCCTCAAGCACCGGATGGTCGAGGGCGGCAAGTTTTCGATCCTCGTGCTTGCCATCGGTCTGTCCTTCTGGGTGCAATATGCCCGCACCGTGCGCGGCGTGACGCTGGTGGAGCGCAACAAGGAATACGTCGAGGCCGCCCGCCTGATCGGCATCGGACCGTTCAAGATCATGTTCCAGCACATCCTGCCCAATGTGCTCGGGCCGGTGCTGGTGATTGCCACCATCAACCTGGCGCTTGCCGTCATCACCGAGGCGACGCTGTCGTTCTTGGGGGTCGGACTGCCGCCGACCGAGCCTTCGCTCGGCACCATGATCCAAGTCGGGAACAAGTATCTATTCTCCGGCTCCTGGTGGATGGTGGCTTTCCCGGGGCTCACGCTGGCGGCGCTGGCGCTGGCCGTGAACTTGCTCGGCGACTGGCTTCGCGATGCACTCAACCCCAAGCTGAGGTAGAATTTCCTGCCGGCAAGGGCCCCGAGGGCGGAGATGTCTTCGGCGCGGTTCGGCAGGGCGGAGGGAGATATGGCTTCGAAATCAATTCTCAGGGCGGCAGCGGTGCTTCTGGTGCTGGCGTTGGCTGCCGGCACCGCCGATGCCAGGACGGTCAGATGGGCCCGCTCCGGCGATGCGTTGACGCTCGACCCGCACGCGCAGAACGAGGGGCCGACACACAACCTGCTGCAGCAGATCTACGAGCCTCTCATCATCCGCGATCTCTCCGGCAAGCTGGTGCCGACGCTGGCAACCTCGTGGAGAGTCACCGAGGACCCGACGGTGTGGGAGTTCAAGCTGCGCCAGGGCGTGAAGTTCCACAACGGCAACGCGTTCAATGCCGACGATGTGGTGTTCTCGCTCGAACGCGCACTGCAGCCGACCTCCGATTTGAAGAGCCTGATCAGCTTCATCGACAAGGTGGTCAGGGTCGACGACTACACCGTGCACATCAAGACCAAGGGTCCCAACCCCTTGGTGCCCGCCTACCTGATCACGATGTACATGATGGACAAGGAATGGTGCGAGGCCAACAGCACCGTCACCGTCCAGGACTACAAGGACAAGAAAGACAACTTCGCCGTGCGCAATGCCAACGGCACCGGGCCCTACGTGCTCGTGTCGCGCGAGCAGGACGTCAAGACGGTGCTGCGGCGCAACGAT
>VBAB01000106.1:3874-24253 GCA_005888525.1 Alphaproteobacteria bacterium | reverse complement strand
TGGCGACGATCCAGTCGGCCCCTTTGGCCTTGCGCTTCTTGGTGGCGTATTCGAGCACGTTCTCGGTCTCCGCGGCAAAGCCGATCACCAGCGGCGGCCGCACGCCCACACGCTCGGCGGCGATGGTCTTGAGGATGTCCGGGTTCTCGATCAGCTCGAGTCTCGGCAGGGCCTTGCCACCCTTCTTGATCTTCTCGGAGGATTGCGTTGCCACGCGCCAGTCGGCGACCGCGGCGGCGAAGACGGCGATGTCGGCCGGCAGCGCAGCCTGCGCCGCCGCCAGCATCTCGCGCGCGGTCTCGACGCGCACCACCTTCACGCCAGGCGGATCGGCGATGCCGGCGGGCCCGCACACCAGCGTCACCTCCGCGCCCAGCGCGCGGGCCTCTGCCGCGATCGCTGCACCCTGCTTGCCGGACGAGCGATTGGCGATGTAGCGCACCGGATCGATGGGCTCGTGCGTCGGGCCGGCGGTGACGAGGACGCGGCGGCCGGCGAGCGACCCACGCTGGGCCTCACGCTCACCGCCACCCCCGTCCCCTCCCCGCAGACGGGACGCCAGAAGCGCCTCGATGGCGTCCAGCAACTCGGGTACCTCGGCCAGCCGGCCGGGGCCGGACTCGCCCCGCTCCGCCATCTCGCCGACGTTGGGCCCAACGAAATGCACACCGTCCGCCTCGAGCAGCGCCACGTTGCGCCGGGTCGCCGGATTGAGCCACATGCGCGGGTTCATGGCGGGGGCGACGAGCACGGGCTTGTCGGTGGCCATCAGCACGCACGCGGCGAGGTCGTCGGCATGGCCGCCGGCCATCTTGGCCAGCAGATCGGCCGTGGCGGGGGCCACCACGATCAGCGCCGCCTCGCGCGAAAGCCGGATGTGGCCGATCTCGCGCTCGTCGTTGAGATCGAACAGCTCGGTGAACACGCGGTCCCCCGTGAGCGCGCCGACCGACAGCGGGGTGATGAACTGCTGCGCCGCCCTGGTCATCACCGCACGCACCGCGACTCCGCGCTCGCGCAGGCGGCGGATGAGCTCCAGGCATTTGTAGGCGGCGATGCCACCGCCGATGATCAACACGATGCGCTTGGCGGGGATTGCTTCACGTGAAACATTGCGAGCGGATGCGACGCTGCGCTGGTTGGCCATGTAGGCGCGCACCTTGTCTGCCGTCTTGAGCGTCACGCTGGCCCCGCCGCGCAGGTTCTTGATGAGGTGCCCGTCGTTGACCGCAGCCAGCCCGAACTTGGTGGGGCTGACGCCGGACTCGGCCAGGAAACCCTCGATCTCGGTCAGCAGGGCATGCGTCGTGCTGGGCATCGGCCTAGTATCATGGGGAATTGCCCATGCGTCAATGGGTAGCGCACTCTACCGGCTGCGCGCGAGGTAGTGCGCATCCGGCAGGTGGCACAGGCTGACGCGCCATTCCACCGGCCTGTCGTCTAGTCCGAAGGCGATGCGGCCGATTCGCAGCAGGGGCGTGCCCGGCGCGATGCCGAGGGTCGCCGCCGTTTGCGTGTCGGCAGCTACGGCGGAGAGGTGGTCGTCCGTGCGCGTGACCAGCACGCCGTAGGCCTTCTGGAACAGGTCGTAGAGTGTGTTGGGCATCTCCGCCTGCTCGACGAGACCCGGAAACAGCGCTTCCGGCAGCGCGATCGTCTCGGCGATGAACGGCGCGCCATCGCGGGTGCGGATGCGCGTGATGCGGATCACCTGTGCGCCCGCATCGAGGCCAAGCGCCTCGCGCTCCTCGCTGCTGGCGGGGGCGAGACTGGACCTCGCATCGCGGCTGTCCGGGACCACCGCGACGCCGTCCGCGTCGAACAGATTGAAGAAGCGGAAGAGGACGTGCGCCGGCGTGTGCTCGACCACGAACGTGCCTCGACCCTGCCGACGGACCACCAGTCCCTCCGAAGCCAGATCGCCGATCGCCTTGCGGGCCGTGCCCTGGCTGACCCCGAACTCGGCGGCGATCTCGAACTCGTTGGCGATGAGCTGACCGGGCTTCCACTCGCCCGACCGGATGCGCTCGATCAGGCGCTCGCGCACGCGGGCGTAGAGCGGGCGACTGCCGTTGTTGTCGGGCAGGCTCATGAAGGCCCCGTTTACCGAAATCGAGGGACTGGATTGCCGCCCTTATCTTATATAAGAATAGGGAGGCCACACGGTGAGCCACCCAAACACGGGCGCCAGCCGGGGAACAAGGGGAAAACGCGTGTCTACACCGCACTTTCTGGTCCACAGCCCGCGGGACAACGTCGGCGTCGTGGTCGTCGAGGGCCTCAAGAAGGGCGCCGACATGCTGGGCGTCATCACCGAAACCGACAAAACGCTGAAGCTCAAAGCCAAAGCCGACATCCCCATCGGCCACAAGGTGGCGCTCAAGGCCCTCAAGAAGGGCGACACCGTCATCAAGTACGGCGAGGACATCGGCAAGATGGTGGCCGACACGGACGTCGGCGAGCACGTGCACGTGCAGAATCTCAAAACCAAGCGCTGGTGAAGGGCCCCTAACCAATGGCTGCAAAATCCAATGGCAAGCGCCGCAAGTCCGGCAGCAACTCGAGCTTTCGCGGCTGGCGGCGCGAGAACGGCCGGGTCGGCGTGCGCAACCACGTCGTCATCCTGCCGCTCGACGATCTGTCGAATGCCGCCAGCGAGGCCGTGGCCAACAACATCAAGGGCACCCTGGCGCTGCCGCATTCCTACGGGCGGCTGCAGTTCGGCGCCGATCTGGATTTGCACTTCCGTACACTGATCGGCACCGGCTCCAACCCCAATGTGGCTGCCGTCGTCGTCATCGGCATCGAGGATGGCTGGACCAAACGGGTGGTCGACGGCATCGCCAAGACCGGCAAGCCGGTCGCCGGCTTCGGCATCGAAGGCCACGGCGACATCGCCACCATCGCCAGGGCCTCCCACAAGGCCAAGGAGTTCCTGCACTGGGCCTCCGAGCTCGAGCGCGAGGAATGCTCCATCGAGGACTTGTGGGTGTCGACCAAGTGCGGCGAGAGCGACACGACGACGGGCCTGGCTTCCTGCCCGACGGTCGGCAACATGTATGACAAGCTGATCCCCAAGGGCATCTACGGCGTCTTCGGCGAGACCTCCGAGATCACCGGGGCGGAGCACATCGCCAAGTCGCGCGCCGTCAATTCCAAGATCGGCGAGAAGTGGATGGCGGTATTCAAGGCCTATCAGGACGAGGTGATCGAGGCGCATCGGACCGACAATCTCATGGACAGCCAGCCCACCAAGGGCAACATCGCCGGCGGGCTCACCACCATCGAGGAGAAGGCGCTCGGCAACCTCGAGAAGATCGGGCGCACGTGCAAGTACATCGAGGTGCTGGAGCCGGCCGAGACGCCGTCCGCCGGCCCCGGCCTCTATTACATGGATACATCCTCGGCGGCGGCCGAGTGCGTGACGCTGATGGCGGCGGCGGGCTACGCCGTGCACACCTTCCCGACCGGCCAGGGCAATGTGATCGGCAACCCGATCGTCCCCGTCATCAAGATCTCGGGCAATCCCAAGACGGTGCGCACCATGGGCGAGCACATCGACCTCGATGTCACCGGCATCCTGCGCCGCGAGCAGACGCTGGATACGGCGGGCGACGCGCTGATCGACATGGTCATCCGCACCGCCAACGGCCGGCTGACGGCGGCCGAGGCGCTGGGCCATCGCGAATTCGTCATGACCAAGCTCTACCGCAGCGCTTGAAGGAAGCCGAGGAGCCTGCGCCTACCTGACGAAGGGCGCAAACTCGCGCACGACGTCGCAGTAGACCTGCCGCTTGAAGGGCACGGTGAGGTGCGGCAGCTCGGCGGCGTCCGCCCAGCGCCAGGCGTCGAACTCGGCCTTGTGGCCACCGCGCGGGGCGATGTCGATCTCCGACTCCTTGCCGGTAAAGCGCATGGCGAACCACTTCTGCCTCTGCCCGCGGTATCTGCCCTTCAGGGCGATGCCGAGCAGATCCGCCGGCAGATCGTAGCTGAGCCAGTCGGGCGCCTCCGCGAGCAGCTCGACGCTTGCCACCCCGGTCTCCTCCTCGAGCTCGCGCAGCGCCGCCGCGCGCTCGCCCTCGCCGGGTGTGATGCCGCCCTGGGGCATCTGCCAGATGTGAGCCGATCGGTATCCCGCCCACTTCGGCCGTCGCCGCCCGACCCACACCAGACCCGCGCGGTTGATCAGCATGATCCCGACGCAGGGGCGGTAGGGCAGATCCAGGGGCTTCTCGGCGAGCATTGCGATGGGTCACCTCTTGCGGAAATGCTGGTTGCCGCGATTGTTCAGTGATTTGCGCGATTTGTCACGCCAAACCGCACGGCGCGCTGCAGATTGCCGCCGGCAGGTCAAGGCTGGCTTCGTGGCCGGGCGAGGACGGCGAAGTCGCGTACCACCTGCTCGTAGACGGCGCGCTTGAAGGGCACGATCAGCCCTACCAACTCGTCGATGCCGGCCCAGCGCCACGCATCGAACTCTTGCGGGTGTCCGGGCCGGACCAGGGCGACCTCCTCGTCGCTCCCCGTGAAGCGGGCTGCGAACCACTTCTGCTTCTGGCCGCGATAGCGCCCGCCCCAGGCCCTCGGCCGCAGCTCGGCCGGCAGATCGTAGGTGTACCAGGCGGGGCTTTCGGCGATGATCTCGACCGACCGGATGCCGGTCTCCTCCTCCAGCTCGCGCAACGCCGCCTTGGCGGGATCCTCGCTCGCGTCGATGCCGCCCTGCGGCATCTGCCACCAGGTGCCGGGACCTTCAGGCTCAGCCGGAGCATCGGGGCGTCGGCCGATCCAAACCCGGCCATCGCGGTTCAGCACCATGACGCCGACGCAGGGCCGGTAGGCGAGGGGTTCGCTTTGCATCGATGATGAGGGTGTCAGGCCCGGAGGGTCTGACACCTTGTCAACGCGCTACTTCTGCTTCGGCGCAGGCTGCGGGGCCGGCACGGCCGGATCGGTCTTCGGCGCCTCGGCCTTCTGCGTGGCCGGCAGCGGCTCGCCGCGCAGCATCTTCAGCGCATACTGCAGCTGGGCGTCCTTCTCCGCTTCCTTCGGCACGTAGTTGGACGAGCCCGAACCTTCACCCTTGCCGTCCTTCGTCTCGCCCTTCAGGTGGCCCCTGAGGCTCGCCTCGCTGGGCATCCGGTTGGTCGACTTGGACTGCAGCTCAGGCGGCAGCTCCTGCTCGACGATGACGTCCGGGTCGATGCCCTTGGCCTGGATGGAGCGGCCAGACGGCGTGTAGTAGCGCGCCGTCGTCAGGCGGATGGCGCCGTTGCTGGCGCCGCCACCGAGCGGGATGATGGTCTGCACGGAGCCTTTGCCGAACGAGCGCGTACCCACGACCATGGCGCGTTTGTGGTCCTGCAGCGCGCCGGCCACGATCTCGGAGGCCGACGCCGAGCCGCCGTTGATGAGCACGACGACCTGCTTGCCCTCGGTGATGTCGCCGGGACGTGCGTTGGCGCGTTGCGTCTCCTCCAGCCCCCGGCCCTTGGTGAGCACGATCGCTCCCTTGTCGAGGAAGTCGTCGGAAACGGCGATCGCCTGGTCGAGCAGGCCGCCCGGATTGCCGCGCAGATCGAGAACATAACCCCTGAGGTTCTTGACCGTCTTCTTCAGGGCGTCGACCTGCTTCACCAGGTTGGCATGCGTCTGCTCGTTGAAGGTGGAGATCTTGACGTAGATCACGTCGCCTTCCGCCCGCGCCTTGACGGCGTTGATGCGGATGACGTCGCGCACGATCTTGACGTCGAAGGGATCATCCTTGCCTTTGCGCACGATGGTGAGCGTGATCGGCGTGTTGACCGGCCCGCGCATCTTGTCGACCGCCTGCTCGAGCGTGAGGCCGACGATCTGCTCGCCGTCCAGATGCGTGATGAGGTCGTTGGTCTGCAGGCCTGCCTTGGCGGCCGGCGTGTCGTCGATGGGGGAGACGACCTTCACCACGCCCGAGCCCTGCTCCATTGTCACCTCGATGCCGAGGCCGCCGAACTCGCCGCGCGTCTGCACCTGCATGTCGCGGTAGTTCTTCGGGTTCAGGTAGGCCGAGTGCGGGTCGAGGGCGGCGAGCATGCCGTTGATCGCCGAATCGATCAGCATCGCGTCGTCCGGCTTGTCGACATAGTCGCTGCGGACGCGCTCGAGCACGTCGCCGAACAAGTCCAGCTGCTTGTAGATTTCCGAGTTGGTCGAGGTGGCCGAATAGGTCCGGGTGACATTCAGAACCGTCGTGGCCCCGGCGAGGCACGCCAGCATCACGAACGTCCAGAATGCGTAATCCGATTTGCGCGTCATCCTTGCACCTTTCGAGAGGCATCCGACCACCAGGGATCGGGGTCTATGGGCCGCTGGTCCTTGCGGAATTCTATGTACAGAATTGGGGCGTTTTCCTGCGTCTTGGCCTGCGGCCCTTTCGCGGCTGTGCTCATCACGCCCACCGGCTCGCCGGCGAGCACGAATTGACCAAGTTGCACGTCGATTTGAGATAAGCCTGCAAGAAGAATATGATAACCCCCGCCCGCGTTAATGATCAAGAGCTGGCCGTAGCTGCGGAACTCGCCCGCATAGACGATCCAGCCGTCGCTCGGCGACACGACCTGTGCACCGTGACGCGTCTCCAGTATAACGCCCTTGGATTGGCCGCCGTTCTGGGTCTTCTCGCCGAACGTCAGCACGCGCTTGCCCTGCACCGGCAAGGGCAGGAGGCCCTTGGCGTCGGGAAAGGGCATCGCCGGCTTGATGCGGCCCGGTGCCAGCATCGCCACGCGCTCGCTGCTCGGCGCAAGCACCACGGAGGTGCCCCGCTCATCGGGGCTGCCCGGAGCGCCGGCAGCCTTCGTCTCAGCCGGTGGCTCGGCTGCCGCCACTTCCTGCTCGTAGGACCCGAGCCCGGTTTTCGCGGCCACCTCCTTGTCGAGCTTGGAGATCAGATCGCTCAGGTCCGAGACGCTCTTTGAGATCTCCGCTGCCGCCTGGCGCACCTGGGACAGTTCGGTCTGCCGCTCGGCAAGCGTCTGGCGCTTCGATTCCTGCAGTCCGGCGAGCCGCATGCGGGCGTCGTTCAGCCGACCCGTCTCGGCGCGCAGCTTGTCCCCCTCGGTGCGGATGCTCGTCATGACGCGCTTGAGGTCGCTCAGCTGCTCGGAAAGCGCCTTGGCCTCGCCGCCGAGCTCGTGCAGGACCGGCGTCAGCAGCGTGCCGCTGCGGAATGCAGAGAGCACGTCCTTGCGGCTGGCCACCATCACCGGCGGCGGATTGCGTCCCATGCGCAGCATGGCACCCAGCAGCGCCGAGATCGAGCCGTGCCGCGCCTCCAGCGTCTCGCGCAGGTGCTTCTCCTGCGCGTCGAGCTCGCCCAGGCGGGATTCGATCAGGCTCAGCTGGCCTTCGCTCTGCTGCACGAGCTTGGCCGTCTCCACGAGTCGCGCATTGATGCGCTCGCGCTCCGAGGCGATCTTGTTGAGGTCGGCCTGCAGGTCCTTGCTGCGGCGCTCCGTGGCCTCCAGCCGGCTGCGGTCGCTTTCGAGGCGTTTGCGGGCCTCGTCCTGGCTCACGCTACCCTGCGCCGCCGCGAATAGAGGAAATGCAACGGTGCAGGCCACGGCAATGCACCCGCAGGTCACGGTCCTCGGCGCGTGCGCTACGTCCTTGGCCAATCCGCCCTCGATGGATGCATGCCGAACGATCGGGGCGCAGCGAATCGCCCCCGGATCAAAACTTATGCCGCAATTCTCTACAAAAGATCACGCCAATTGTGGCATGGATGAGTTGGCACGCGCTGCGACCTTCGATGTGTTGCCGAAACCGACCAGTCGTGCATCGATTGCCCACGATCCCGCTACCGTGCGCGCGCAAAACGGGCCAAAGCCATGCAGACTCCCTTGAAGTATTTGACGTTGCTGGCGGTGCTCGCCGTTTTCCTGGTGCTGCTGGCAGGCTTGTGGAACATGATGCGCGGCACCAGCCCAAACTTGAGCCAGAAACTCATGCGCTGGCGCGTGGGGCTGCAGTTTCTTGCCATCGTGATTGCCATGATCATGGTGTATCTGTTGCGCTCGTGAGGGTGATACCGCTACCCAAAGGGAGCGCTTGCCACCAGGCGAGCAGGATGCCCACCATGGTCGTGCTCAACAAGATCTACACGCGAACGGGCGATGCCGGTCTCACCGCGCTCGGCACCGGCGAGCGCGTGCCCAAGCACTCGGCGCGAATTGCGGCCTATGGAACGGTGGACGAGACCAACGCCGCGATCGGCGTGGCGCGCCTGCACGTGCGCGAGGCGCACCCCGACGTCGACGCCATGCTGGCGCGCATCCAGAACGATCTGTTCGATCTCGGCGCCGACCTGACCATGCCGGAGCGTGGCGAGAAAGTGCCCAAGCGCGCGCGTGCGCCGCTGCGGGTGAGCGATGCGCAGGTCAAGCGCCTGGAGGACGAGATCGACGCCATGAACGCCGAGCTCGCGCCGTTGCGGTCTTTCGTGCTGCCGGGCGGCTCGGCCGCCGCAGCGGCGCTGCACGTGGCGCGCACGGTTTGCCGCCGGGCCGAGCGCGGAATCGTGGAGCTCGCCGGATTTCCCGACGAGCCCGTCGGTACGGCCGCGCTCAAGTACGTCAACCGTCTGTCCGATCATCTGTTCGTGGCCAGCCGCTACGTCAACGCGCGCGGAGAAGGCGACGTCTTGTGGGTCCCGGGGCAAAACCGCTAGCGGGCGTTGCTGCCCCGAAAGCACAGCAAAGGTAGCAAGTCGTGGTCTTCATCCCTCTCTCAGATGACAATCCGCTGCGCTCGATTCGCTTCCAGTGGGTGACGGTCGGCCTGATCGCCGCCAATGTGCTGGTCTTCCTGTGGCAGAGTGCCGGGGTCGGCGAGACTGCTGCAGCGAGCTTCGCGCTGGTTCCCAGCGAGCTGTTTCAGGTCAAGATCTTCGGCGGACCCGCGCGCGGACCATTGGATACGCTGGCCGTGCCGGAGGGCTATACGCTGCTCACCTACATGTTCCTGCACGGCGATATCCTCCACCTCAGCTCCAACATGCTGTTCCTGTGGGTGTTCGGCGACAACGTCGAGGACGCCATGGGGCACATCAAGTACCTGGCCTTCTATCTGATATGCGGCGTCGCCGGCGGACTGGCCCATTGCTTCATGCTGCCGGCCTCCAAGCTGCCGCTGATCGGAGCCAGCGGGGCAGTCGCCGGCGTGATCGCCGCCTATCTCATCCTGCACCCGCGCGTGCTCGTGTGGGTGCTGGCATTCCGCTTCATCCCGCTCAGGATTTCCGCGGCGTGGGTGCTGGGCGTATGGGTCGCCACTCAGCTTTTGATGGTGCTGGTGAATCAATCCGACCAGGTGGCCTGGTGGGCGCACGTAGGCGGTATGGCTGCCGGCGCCATCCTCATCCTGTTCATGCGCCGCCCGGGCGTTCCATTGTTCGACCGCTGGCAAACACCCGCCTGAGGCCCTTATTGGCGGCTTATGCGACCTTTGCGCAACATGCACGGCTGCCTAAGTGTTGTCCAAAGTGCCGCGCCGGTTGCCCAATTGACACCCAATTGTTGCCGCCCTACCCTCCATTTCGCACTTGCGAAGGGTCGCATCCTGCCGTCATAAACGAGACACACTATGGCAGGGCAGAGAGCGAAGATCGCGGTGCAGCACGGCTGACCGGGGATGGGGCGCCGTGCCACGAATGGAGCCTCTCGCTGAATGAAAGTTCTGGTCGCTGTAAAGCGCGTGGTCGACTTCAACGTCAAGATCCGCGTCAAGTCCGACGGGTCGGGCGTCGAGCTTGCGAATGTCAAGATGTCGATGAACCCCTTCGACGAGATCGCCGTCGAGGAGGTCGTCCGTCTCAAGGAGAAGGGCAAGGTAACCGAGATCGTCGCCGTCTCCGTCGGCCCCATCAAGTCGCAAGAGACGATCCGCACCGCCTTGTCGATGGGCGCGGATCGCGGCCTTCTCATAGAGACGCCCGATGGGCAAGCGATCGAGCCTCTGTCGGTTGCCAAAATCCTGAAGGGCGTAATCGACGCGGAGAAGCCAGCCTTCGTCATTCTCGGCAAGCAGGCGATCGACGACGATTGCAATCAGACCGGCCAGATGCTGGCGGCCCTGCTCGGCTGGCCGCAAGCGACTTTCGCCTCCAAGCTCGTCATCGAGGGTGATGCGGCATTGGTGACGCGCGAGGTCGACGGCGGCCTCGAGACTCTCAAGCTCAAGTTGCCCCTCGTCGTCACCACGGATTTGCGCCTCAACGAGCCGCGCTATCCTTCGCTGCCCAACATCATGAAGGCGAAGAAGAAGCCGCTCGATGTCAAGAAGCCGGCTGACTACGGCGTCGACGTCAGCCCGCGCCTCAACGTGCTGAAGACCGTCGAGCCGCCCGGCCGCAAGGCCGGCGTCAGGGTCGCCAACGCCGCCGAGCTCATCGCCAAGCTCAAAGAGGTGGGGGCGCTGTCATGACGGTTCTGCTCCTCGCCGACCACGACAACAAGACGCTGAGCGGCATCGTCGCCAAGGCCATGAGCGCCGCCAAGGCCTTGGGCCAGGACGTGCACGTGCTGGTGGCCGGCGCCGATTGCAAGGGCGTTGCCGAAGCCGCCGCCAAGCTCGAGGGCGCAGCGAAGGTGCTGCTTGCGGATGCTCCCCACCTCGGCCATCAGCTGGCGGAGGAGATGGCGTCGCTGATCGTCGGCTTGATGGGCAACTACGATGCGCTCGTCACCGCCTCCACGGCGTCGGGCAAGAACGTCGTGCCCCGCGTCGCCGCGCTGCTCGACGTGATGCAGATCTCCGACATCATCAAGGTGGTGTCGCCCGACACGTTCGAGCGCCCGATCTACGCCGGCAATGCCATTCAGACGGTGCAATCGCGAGACAAGAAAAAAGTCATCACCGTGCGCACCACGGCGTTTCCTGCCGTCGCCAGCACCGCTTCCGCCCCCATCGAAACCATCCAGGCCCCGGCCCCCGTGGGCCTTTCTAGTTTCGAGAAGGCCGAGATCCAGAAATCCGACCGGCCGGAGCTGACCGCAGCCAAGATCATCGTCTCGGGCGGGCGTGGTCTGCAGTCGGGCGAGAACTTCAAGAAGTACATCGAGCCGGTGGCCGACCAGCTGGGTGCCGCGGTGGGAGCCAGCCGCGCCGCGGTGGATGCCGGCTACATGCCCAACGACTACCAGGTGGGCCAGACCGGCAAAGTGGTGGCGCCCGAGCTCTACATCGCGGTGGGCATTTCCGGGGCTATCCAGCATCTCGCCGGCATGAAGGACAGCAAGGTGATCGTCGCCATCAACAAGGACGGCGAGGCGCCGATCTTCCAGGTCGCCGACTACGGACTGGTGGCGGACCTGTTCCAGGTATTGCCGGAGCTGAAAACAGAGCTGGAGAAGGCCGGCAAGTAGACCGGCAAGTAGACCGGACGACAGCAAACATGCAACCGGGGTTTGTGAAGGAGCAAGGCGTCATGGACGCAGGCGTCAAGACGAAGAAACCCGGCGGTCAACTGGAGCGCGCCCGCAAGGGCGAGGCCAGCGCACAAGCTGCCGTCAAGTCGGTCGGCATCATCGGCGCGGGCCAGATGGGCAACGGCATCGCCCACGTGGTGGCGCTGGCGGGCTACGAGGTCGCGCTCTACGACGTGAAGAAGGAGACGATCGACAAGGCGCGTGCCACCATCGAGCGCAACATGGCGCGCCAGGTTTCGCGCGGCCTCATCAGCGATGCGGATATGCAGGCGGCGTTGAAGCGCATCCGCATCGCGCCCGACCTGGATGCCGTCGGCGAGGCCGACCTGGTGATCGAGGCGGCCGTCGAGGACGAGGCGGTGAAGCGCAAGATCTTCACCGATCTCTGTCCCAAGCTCAAGAAGAGCGCGATGCTCGCCACCAACACCTCCTCGATCTCCATCACCCGGCTCGCGTCCGTCACCGACCGACCCGAGCGCTTCATCGGCATCCATTTCATGAACCCCGTGCCGATGATGCAGCTGGTCGAGCTCATTCGCGGCATCGCCACCGAGGACGAGACGTTCGGGCTCGCCAGAAGCTTCATCGAGAGCCTGGGCAAGAGCATCGCCGTCTCGGAGGACTTCCCCGCCTTCATCGTCAATCGCATTCTGCTGCCGATGATCAACGAGGCGGTCTACACGCTCTACGAGGGCGTGGGCACGGTGGAGTCCATCGACAAGGCCATGCGCATGGGCGCCAACCATCCCATGGGTCCGCTGGAGCTGGCCGACTTCATCGGCCTCGATACCTGCCTCTCCGTCATGCAGGTGCTGTACGAGGGCCTCGCCGATTCGAAGTATCGGCCCTGCCCGCTGCTCGTGAAATACGTCGAGGCCGGCTGGCTCGGCCGCAAGACCCAACGCGGCTTCTACGACTACCGCGGCGAAAAGCCGGTCCCGACGCGCTGACGTGTTGCAGTTCGCTCTTCAGGCGAGGGTGCCGAGGCCAAGGGCCTCTTGTCGCCCGGGCAGCTGGGGCCGCCGAGGCCACTGAGAAACAGCCCAGGCCGGCACGCTGCAGTGCAAATCAACCTTTCCAGCGGCAATTAGGTCAGCTATGCTGTCCTTTAGCAGCGAGGCCGTGCGGCCGCAGCGCACCGGGATACCGACCCGGCGGCGGGCGCGTCGTGGCGGCACTCGCCAAACTGGGGTGATCAGCCGCAAGGTACGCCCCGCCTGGTGCTGCTGCGCAACCCCGTCCGATCCGGAAGACAAGGGGCAGACGCCGGGCAGACCGGAGGCGGGCCATGGAGCGGCGGCGTTCGGCTCCGCACGTTAACCGGGCTTGCTTCCGCCCCGCTTCGGCATGGGTAGGGTGACGCTCGGGTCGCGCGCGAACCGATGACCCCAATTGCCGGGGCACTGATGAGCCGAAAGGCATGAGCCGATGACATTGGAAGCGAAGTCGATCAAGAGCGCGCGGCATCCGGATGCCGCACATCTCGTCCCGGAAGCGAGCGGCCTGTTCGATCCCAAGCGCGAGTACGACGCCTGCGGCGTGGGCTTCATCGCCAACCTGAAGGGCGTGGCCTCGCACCAGATGGTCAAGGACGCGCTCTACATTCTCGAGAACCTCGAGCACCGCGGCGCCGTGGGGGCCGATCCGATCGCGGGCGACGGCGCCGGCCTCCTCATCCAGATTCCGCACGCGTTTTTCGCCGAAGAGTGCGCCAGCCTCGAGATCAAGCTGCCGAAGCCCGGCCATTATGCCGTCGGCCATCTCTTCATGCCGCACGACGAGCGGCTGCGCGCGCACTGCGAGCGCGTGTGGATGCGCATCATCCGTGAGGAGGGCCTCGAGTTCCTGGGCTGGCGCTCGGTACCGGTCGACAACGCGTGCCTGTCAGAGATGGTCAAGGCGGTGGAGCCGGTGCACCGGCAGATCTTCATCGGCCGGCCGAAGACGATGAAGGACCAGCAGGAGTTCGAGCGCCGGCTTTATCTCATCCGCAAGGTGGTCTCCAACGCCCTTTATTTCGCCTACAAGGGCCGCGACATCGGCCATTACACGGTGTCGCTGTCTTCCCGCACGCTGGTCTACAAGGGCATGTTCCTGTCCTACCAGGTGGCCAAGTACTACAAGGACGTGACCGACTCGCGTCTCGTCTCGGCCATGGCGCTGGTGCATCAGCGCTTCTCCACCAACACCTTCCCGTCGTGGAAGCTCGCCCATCCCTACAGGATGGTTGCGCACAACGGCGAGATCAACACGCTGCGCGGCAACGTCAACTGGATGGCGGCGCGGCAGGCCTCCGTGTCGTCGCCGCTGTTCGGGCGCGACATCACCAAGCTGTGGCCGATCTCCTACGAGGGCCAGTCCGACACCGCCTGCTTCGACAACGCGCTCGAGTTCCTGGTGATGGGCGGCTACAGCCTGGCGCACGCGGCCATGATGCTGATCCCGGAGGCGTGGGCCGGCAACCCGCTGATGGATGGCAAGCGCCGCGCCTTCTACGAGTATCACGCCTGCCTGATGGAGCCGTGGGACGGGCCGGCTTCCATGGCGTTCACCGACGGCCGCCAGATCGGCGCCACGCTCGACCGCAACGGCTTGCGGCCGGCGCGCTATCTCGTCACCAAGGACGACCGCGTGATCATGTCGTCGGAAGCTGGCGTGCTGCCGGTGCCGGAGGAGAACATCGCCCGCAAATGGCGCCTGCAGCCGGGCAAGATGCTGCTGATAGACCTGGAAGAGGGCCGCATCATCTCCGATGACGACCTCAAGGCCGATCTGGCCTCGCGCTATCCCTACGAGCAGTGGCTGAAGCGCACGCAAGTGCAAGTGGGCGACCTGCCGCTGCCCAAGAAGATGCCGCGCAAGAAGACGAACGTGTCGCTGCTCGATCTCCAGCAGGCCTTCGGCTACACCCAGGAGAGCCTGAAGTTCCTGATGGCGCCCATGGCCCACACGGGCCAGGAGGCTGTCGGCTCCATGGGCAACGACACGCCCGTGTCCGTGCTGTCGAACAGACCCAAGCTGCTGCACACCTACTTCAAGCAGAACTTCGCGCAAGTGACGAACCCGCCGATCGACTCGATCCGCGAGGAGCTCGTCATGAGCCTCGTCTCGTTCATCGGACCGCGGCCGAACCTGCTCGACCTCGAGGGCACGGCCAAGATCAAGCGGCTCGAGGTGTATCAGCCGATCCTGACCAACGAGGACCTGGAGCGCATTCGCCAGATCGGTCTCGTCAAGGACAACCAGTTCTCCTCGGTGACGATCGACATCACCTACCAGGCTGAGAAGAGCGCGGCCGGCATGTCGGCAGCGCTCGACGTGGTGTGCGCCGAGGCCGAGGAGGCCGTGCGCTCCAAGGAGTACAACATCATCATCTTGTCGGACCGCGCGACGGGGCCAGACCGCATCCCGATCCCGTCGCTGCTCGCCACCTCCGCCGTGCACCATCACCTGATCAAGCAGGGCCTGCGCACCTCGGTCGGCCTGGTGGTCGAGACAGGCGAGGCGCACGAGGTGCACCAGTTCTGCGTGCTGGCGGGCTACGGCGCCGAGGCCGTCAACCCCTATCTGGCCTTCGATACGCTCGAGCAGCTGCTGCCCGAGCTCGGCGAGAAGCTCACCTTGAAGGAGGCGCAGAAGCGCTACATCAAGGCGGTCGACAAGGGCATGCTGAAGGTCATGGCCAAGATGGGCATCTCGACCTATCAGTCCTATTGCGGCGCGCAGATCTTCGATGCCGTCGGGCTCAAGTCGAGCTTCGTGCGCAAATATTTCACCGGCACGCACACCCAAGTCGAGGGCGCCGGTCTGCGCCAGGTCGCGCGCGAGACCGCCGAGCGGCATCGCCAGGCGTTCGGCGACGTGCCGGTGCTGGAGAACGCGCTCGATGTCGGCGGCGAATACGCCTATCGCATCCGCGGCGAGGCGCACGTGTGGCGCCCGTCGGTGGTCGCCGACCTGCAGCATGCGGTGCGCGGCAACGCCTCTGACAAGTATCGCGCCTACGCCCAGCAGATCAACGATCAGTCCGAGCAGCTGATGACGCTGCGCGGCCTCTTCCGCCTGAAGACGGCGCAGGAGATGGGGCGCAAGCCCGTGCCGCTGGAGGAGGTGGAGCCGGCCGCCAAGATCGTGCGGCGCTTCTCGACGGGCGCCATGAGCTTCGGCTCCATATCACGCGAGGCGCACACTACGCTCGCAGTCGCCATGAACCGCATCGGCGGCAAGTCGAACACCGGCGAGGGCGGCGAGGAGGCGGACCGCTTCAAGCCGCTGCCCAACGGCGATTCCATGCGCTCGGCCATCAAGCAGGTGGCATCGGGCCGTTTCGGCGTGACGACCGAGTACCTGATCAACTCCAACATGATGCAGATCAAGATGGCGCAGGGCGCCAAGCCCGGCGAGGGCGGCCAGCTGCCCGGCCACAAGGTGGACAGCATCATTGCCAAGGTCCGCCATTCGACGCCGGGCGTCGGATTGATCTCGCCGCCGCCGCACCACGACATCTATTCGATCGAGGACCTGGCGCAGTTGATCTTCGACTTGAAGAACGTCAACCCGCGGGCCGACGTCTCGGTGAAGCTCGTCTCCGAGGTCGGTGTCGGCACGGTGGCCGCGGGCGTCGCCAAGGCGCGCTCCGACCACGTGACGATCGCAGGCTTCGAGGGCGGCACTGGCGCCTCGCCGCTGACCTCCATCAAGCACGCCGGCTCACCTTGGGAGATCGGTCTCGCCGAGACGCATCAGACGCTGGTGGCCAACCGACTGCGCGGCCGCATTGCCGTGCAGGTCGACGGCGGTATCCGCACGGGCCGGGACGTGGTGATCGGGGCGCTGCTCGGCGCCGACGAGTTCGGCTTCTCCACGGCGCCGCTGATCGCCTTGGGCTGCATCATGATGCGCAAGTGCCACCTCAACACCTGCCCTGTCGGCGTTGCCACGCAGGACCCGGTGCTGCGCGCCAGGTTCAAGGGGCAGCCGGAGCACGCCATCAACTTCTTCTTCTTCGTCGCCGAGGAGGTGCGCGAGGTCATGGCCGCGCTCGGCTACCGCACCTTCAACGAGATCATCGGTCAATCCCAATGCCTCGACACGGAGCGGGCGATCGGCCACTGGAAGGCGCGCGGCCTCGACTTCGAGAAGCTCTTCCACAAGCCGGAGGTGCCCAAGGGCGTCGCCGTCTACAATTGCGAGCGTCAGGACCACGGCCTCGACAAGGTGCTCGACAACAAGCTGATCGCCCTTGCCATGCCCGCGCTCGAAGGCAACCAGCGGGTGAAGCACGAGCTCACCATCTCCAATCGCGACCGGGCTACGGGTGCCATGCTCTCGGGCGAGATCGCACGGCGCTTCGACCACGCCGGGTTGCCGGAAGACACCATCTGGCTGTCCTTCAAGGGCGCCGCAGGGCAGAGCTTCGGCGCGTGGCTGGCCAACGGCGTGACGCTCGATCTCGTGGGCGAGGCCAACGACTACGTCGGCAAGGGACTCTCCGGCGGCAAGCTGATCGTGCGCCCCGACCCCAATTCCGGCATCGTGCCCGAGGAGAGCATCATCGTCGGCAACACCGTGCTCTACGGCGCCATCACCGGGGAGTGCTACTTCCGCGGCGTGGCGGGCGAGCGCTTCGCCGTGCGCAACTCCGGCGCGGTTGCCGTGGTCGAGGGCACGGGCGACCACGGCTGCGAGTACATGACGGGCGGCGTGGTGGTGGTGATCGGCCCGACGGGGCGCAACTTCGCGGCCGGCATGTCGGGCGGCATCGCCTACGTACTCGACGAGGACGGCACCTTCGAGCGGCGCTGCAACCTCTCCATGATCGAGCTCGCTCCCGTGGAAGCCGAGGAAGAGGTGATGCGCCGGCTCGCCAATCAGGGCGGTGATCTGGAGAGCCACGGCCTCGTCGACGTCATGCGCGACATGACCAAGCAGGACGCCGAGCGGCTGCATCAGCTGATCGCGCGCCATGCCCACTACACCAACTCGGCCAAAGCCAAGGCCATCCTCGACAACTGGACCACCTGGCAGACCAAGTTCAAGAAGGTGATGCCGGTCGATTACGCCCGCGCTTTGGCCGAGATCGCCAAGCACCAGTCGCCGGACAGCACGGGCTTGGACGTGATCGAGATCGGCATCAGGGCGGCGAAGGTTTAGCGAACTGTCATCCCGGGCCTTGTGCCCGGGATCCAACCATCAACAAGCGGCGGAGCAGGCAGAAAGGTGGATACCGGGGACAAGCCCCGGTATGACAACAGAATGGGCAAGATCACCGGCTTCATGGAGTTCGACCGCCACGACCGCGGCTATCGCCCGGTCGAGGAGCGCCTGAAGCATTGGCGCGAGTTCGTCGAGCCGCTGGCCAAGGAGGAGGTGAAGAAGCAGGCCGCGCGCTGCATGGATTGCGGCATCCCCTACTGCCACAACGGCTGCCCGGTGAACAACCAGATCCCAGACTGGAACGATCTGGTCTATCGCGACCAGTGGAAGACGGCGGCGCTCAACCTGCACTCCACCAACAACTTCCCGGAGGTGACGGGACGCGTGTGCCCGGCGCCGTGCGAGGCTTCCTGCACGCTCAACATCGACGACAACCCGGTCACCATCAAGACGATCGAATGCGCCATCGCCGACAAGGCCTTCGAGGAAGGCTGGGTGGCGCCGGAGCCGGCCGAGACGAAGACCGGCAGGAAGGTCGCCATCGTCGGATCGGGGCCGGCGGGACTGGCCGCCGCTCAGCAGCTCGCGCGCGTGGGCCACGAGGTGCATGTCTACGAGAAGAGCGCCAAGCCCGGCGGACTGCTGGTCTACGGCATCCCCGACTTCAAGATGGAGAAGAGCATCGTCGCGCGGCGCGTGAAGCAGATGGAGGCGGAGGGGGTCGTCTTTCACTGCGGCGTGCACGTCGGCAAGGACGTTGCCGCGAGCGAGCTGGAGGCGTCGCACGACGCGGTGCTGCTGGCCGGCGGCTCCGAGCTGCCGTTCGATTTCTTCGCCGAGGCCCCCGGCCGCGACCTCGACGGCATCCACTATGCCATGACGTTCCTGCCCCAGCAGAACCGGCGTGTCGCGGGCGAGCCGGTGGGCGCGGAGCCTGAGATCACCGCCAAGGACAAGCACGTGATCGTCATCGGCGGCGGCGACACGGGCAGCGACTGCATCGGCACCTCGTTCCGGCAGGGTGCCAAGTCGGTCACCCAGCTCGAGATCATGCCGATGCCCCCGGAGAAGGAGAACAAGGCGCTCTCCTGGCCGCACTGGCCCTTGAAGCTGCGCGTCTCCTCGAGCCAGGCGGAGGGCGCCAAGGTCGAGTACTCGATCTCCACCACCGGCTTCGCCGGCAGCAACGGCAAGGTGGAGAAGCTGCTCTATGCGCGCGTCGACAAGTCGCTCAAGCCCGTGCCGGGCAGCGAAGGCAGCCTGCCGGCCGATCTGGTGCTGTTCGCCATGGGCTTCTCGGGTCCGGTGGAGAGCGACGTCGTCAGGGAGCTCGATCTGCCCGTGGTGCCGCGCGGGCGCTTCAAGGGGCTCGACGCGAACGAGCGCGACTACCGCGTCAAGGCGCGACCCAAGGTGTTCGCCGCCGGCGACATCCGCCGCGGCCAATCGCTCGTCGTATGGGCCATCCGCGAGGGCCGGCAGGCCGCGCACGCCATCGATCGCTTGCTGATGGGCCGCAGCGACCTGCCGCGGTAGGAACCAGGCCACAAATGGACAAAACTTAATTCGTGCTCCCGACGGAGCGCGATGAGGACGCTCGTTTCCAGGGCAGTGATCATGAGCGGGGTGAACTCGCCCAAAGGAGATCCACAACATGAAAGCCCGCATACGCAGATACCTGATGCCGGCGATATTGGCGGCAATGATCCCGGCAACGGCGGTCCTCGCACAGGCGCCGCCGCCTCAGCAACCCGAGCCGCAGCAGAAGCGCGAGCGGCCGGACCGTCCCCGCCTGTCCCCCGATGCCCGCAAGCGACTGCAAGAGGGCCGTCAGGAGGGCCGTATCGCCGAGATCAAGCAGGCGCTCAAGCTCAACGACGCGCAGCTGAAGCTATGGGCGCCCGTCGAGCAGCAGCTGCGTGCGCGTTTTGCCGCACGGGAGCAGGCCCGGCAGGATTTCGAGCAGCGGATGGAGCAGCGGCGCCAGGGCGCAACGGCTCCGCCACTGCCTGAGATGCTCGATCGCGCGAGCCAGCGTATGACCGAGCGCGCCCAGCGCATGCAGGCGTTCGCCGGGGCCTTCAAGCCCTTCTACGAAGGGCTGAGCGAGGAGCAGAAGGCGGTCGCCGGCATCGTGCTGAGAGACATGCGCGGCGGCATGCACGGACACGGTCGCCGCTGGGCGATGGGCAACCACATGCGCCGCGGGCCCAGTGGCCCGGGTGCACCCGGCGCCGAGCAGCCGGCGCGCTAGTTGCGGCGACGGAGCACGGCGGCTTGGCTCGTTATCCCATCGATCCGCGCGGGCGGCGTGCCACCTGCGGCCTGCCGGATCGCTCAGGGCGCCTGGACAAACTCCTCCCCCGTCCAGGCGCCCGATCCTTTGCGCGAAGGGTGCATGAATCCTGCTCTACTTCTTTGGTTTAAAGCGAGATTCACGTTCTAGAGGCTGATCGCGTCAGAACGTTTCCTTGAACGGCCGCAGGTCGACTTCCTGGGTCCGGGCCGAACGCGGCTGGCGATGAATCTGCCAATAGGTCTCGGCGATCGCGTCGATGCCGAGCAGACCGCCCTCGCCGCGCTCGTCGACGATCTGGGGGCGGCGGCGGCGCAGGCGATGACCGTTGATGCCGCCGTCGATCACGACGTGGGCCACGTGCACGCCCTTGGCGCCATACTTGCGCGCCATGCTCTGCGAGACCATGCGCAGGCCCGCCTTGGCGGCGGCAAACTGGGCAAATCCTTGGCGAAGCGC
>VBAB01000106.1:0-3865 GCA_005888525.1 Alphaproteobacteria bacterium | reverse complement strand
CGCCGACGCCCGCAACGAGTGCGGTCGGTTTACTCATGATGCAGCCCCCAACTCATAACACCGATGATGTTGCCGCCTATGCGCCGACCGGGCGCGCGCTGGTCGCTGCCAACCTCGCCACCGGCTTCTCCTGGATCGGCCAGTTTATCAGCGCGGCCAGCAGACCGAGTGCAATCGAGATCCACCACATGGCGTCGTAGGACTTGGTCATGTCGTAGAGCCGTCCGCCGAGCCACACGCCGAGGAACGAGCCCAGCTGGTGCGAGAGGAATACGATACCGAACAGCATCGACATCCATGTGGTGCCGAAGAAGGTGGCGACCAGGCCGCTCGTCAGCGGGATGGTGGAGAGCCACAAGAGCCCGAGCAGGCCGCAGATCACGATCACCGATACGGGGGTGATGGGCAGGTACAGGAACCCCAAAAACAGGATCGCGCGCCCGAAGTAGATCAGGCTGAGACCCCGCCGCTTCTCGATGAAGCGGCCCGACTGGCCGGCGATGAAGGTCCCGACGATGTTGGCGATACCGACCACGGACAGCGCATAGGGCCCAACCCAGGAAGGAAGTCCCTGGTCGACCGTGAACGCAGGCAGATGCACCATGATGAAGGCGACGTGGAAGCCGCACACGAAGAAACCCGCCGTCAGCAGCCAGAAGCTCGGATGCTGGAAGGCCTCGCGCAACGCCTCCATCAGCGTCTGATCGGACGGGCTTGCCGCCGATCGGCCAGGCGAGCGGGATCAGCAGCGCCGTGATCGCCATCAGCCAGACGAGGCTCTGCTTCCAGCCGACCAGCTCGATCAGCAGGTGCATCACCGGCAGCGCCACGAAGCCGCCGATGCCGGCCGCCATGCCGATGGAGGCGATGGCCGACAGCCGCTTCTCGGGCGGCGCCAGCCTGCCGATGGTCCCGACCAGGGCTGTGATGCCGGTGCCGCTGACGCCGATACCCAGCAGCACGCCGCTGATCAGGAGGTCGTTGGCAGAGCTGGCCGCGTACATGAGATAAAGGCCGGCGATGGCGGCCAGCAGGCAGATGACGACGATCCGCCCGGCGCCGAACTTGTCGATCAGGCCGCCGAAAAACGGCGCGCCGAGGCCCAACGTGAGTTGCGCCAGCGCCATCGCCAGGCCGAACGGCTCGCGGCCGATGTCGAGCGCCTTGGTGACGGGCGGCAGGTAGAGGCCCATGGACTGGGTCCGGCCCATCGAGACGCCGACGATGGTGCCGACGATCAGGATCAGCAGCCAGAGCGGGAGAGCGGGGTTCGCGGATTGTCGCTGCATTGCAATTCGATGCCTCGTCTATGAGCTATCGCGGAATGCGGCTCAGGATGCCGTGCCGGGCACGGTCATCACCATGCACGTTTCCGACCCATGGGCGATGAGCGTGCCAGCCTCGTCCCACACGCGGCCCTCGGCAGTGGCGATGCGCCCGCCGGCGTGGATGATCTTGCCTTCGCATCTGAGCTTGCCGGTCTTCTCGAACACCGGTCGCACGAAATTGATCGTCATGTCGATCGTCGTGTAGGCCTGCCCGGCCTTCAGCACCGAGTGCACGGCGCACCCCATCGCCGAATCGAGCAGGGTGGAAATCCAGCCGCCGTGCACCGTGCCCAGCGGATTGTAGAAGCGCGACGACGGCGTGGCCTCGAACACGACTCGGCCGCGCTCGACCTCGACGATCCACACGTCGGTCTCCACCGCAAACGGTGGCGCCGGCTGCGTGCCATCCCGCAAGCCCTCGAGGAAGGCCAACCCGGCGACCCCGGTTGCGATCTCTCTGGGAACGACGCCGACCTCGATGGCCGGATGCGATGTGCTCATTGCCGTCATCCTTTGCTTGGCCTCGGCTCTCGCCTTTTCCTGCATGACCTGCCTGATCCGCCTACAATTTCGCGAGGACGCGATCGAGCGCGGCGTTGAGTGCCGAAGTCTCCGCTCCTCCCAAGGCTTGCTCGATGTGGCGCTGGGCCCGCACCCATGCCGGCTTGGCGCTTTCGAAAGCTGCACGGCCGCTGGCCGTCAGGTGCAGGCATCGGGAGCGCTTGTCGCGACGATCCGGTTTCGCCACAACGAATCCCTGGCGCGCCAACGGCCGCAGGTTCCTGGTCAGGGTCGTGGGGTCCATGATCAGCTTCCCGGCCAGCGCGCCGATGCCGATGCCGTCGAATTTCGCCAGATGACCGAGCAGGCCATACTGGGTGACGGTCATCCCAGCACTTTCCAGGCTGTGATCGTAAATCTGGGATAGTCGCCGTGACGCCTTCCTCAGGCGCATGCACGTGCAGCCTAATGTCTTGGGCTTCGACGGGGCGATCTTGCTTTCCATGCGCGCCATATACCTGCATATGCAGGTAGTTGCAACGTGAAAGTCAGACATGACGAGATGTTGAACAGTATCGGCGCCGCCGGCGCGCTCAGAGCAGGTCTGCGACGGCCGCGTGGTACTGCTTCATGGCCGCCATGTGGTCGCTCACCGTCTTGCCGGCGATGCGCTTGTGCGGTCCGCGGCTGTAGCAGCTGTTGACGGTGACGTGGGTTACGCCCGCGTCCTTCCAGGCCTGGAATTGCTTGCGCCAATCTTCCGGGCCGCCTTCGCCGGTCGACACCCACACCTCCAGGCCCACCGCGCGCGGATCGCGCCCCGCGTCCTTGACGTAGCCGCGCAGCTTCGCGAACTCGGCATTGGCGACAGGCCCTGCCGGGTGCGCCAGCATGATCCACCCGTCGCCAAATTTGGCGATGCGCCGCAGCGTTGCGTCCTCATGCCCGCCGAACCAGAGCGGAATCCTCCGCCCCGTGGGCAGGGGATTGATACCGGCATCATCGATCGTGTGCCACTGGCCCTTGAAGGTGACGTGCGGCTCGGCCCACAGCGCCCGCATCACCTGCACCTGTTCCTCCGAGCGCTTGCCGCGGTTCTTGAAGCTCTCGTTCAATCCGACGTACTCGACCGGGTTCCAGCCGATGCCGATGCCGAAGCGGAAACGTCCACCGGACAGCACATCGAGCGAAGCGGCCTGCTTGGCGACCAGCGCCGTCTGCCGCTGCGGGAGGATCATCACCTGTGTCGAGAACTCGATGCTGCTGGTGCAGGCGCTCAGGAACCCGAACATGACGAAGGGATCGTGGAAGAAATCCTTGGAGGTGTTGCGTGCCCCCCAGTCCGGCCGGCTCGCGACATTTACGCCGAGCACGTGATCGGGGGCAGCAAGATGGTGATAGCCCAGCCCCTCCGCCGCCTGCGCGAAGTCGCGCACCGTTGCCGGGTCGCCTTTGATATCGATCAGCGGCAGCGTGATGCCGAGCTTCATTTTGGCTCTCCTCGGGGCAATCCACCCGCTCCGTTGTCATCCCGGTGCTTGCTTGCCCTCGGACTTGTTCCGAGGGTCACCGGGATCCATTGCGCCACTTGCTCCGGTGCCCGCGGATGGCTGGATACCGGGGACAAGCCCCGGTATGACAGTGCACTCACCTCGGAAAGGGTTGCAGCTCGGCCTTGACGTTGGCGGGCAGCGCGGTGCGGGCAACATTCAAGATCATGGCGTTGAAGCTGTAGTAGCCGTTTACGGCGGTCAGGTCGATGATGCCCTGCTCGCCGAACTTCTCCAGCGCGCGCTGGTAGGTAGCGTCGCTGACGCTCTTGTTGGCGTGCAGCTCGCTGCAGAAGTCGAACACGGTCTCCTCGTCGGCCGCCATGCCGGAGGGGCGACGGCCATCGGCAACGGCTTGCGCGATCTCGGGCTTCAGGCCCGCCTTCTCGGCCAGGGGACGATGCGCCTGCCATTCGTAGTTCTGGCCCCACTGGCGGGCGGTGATGAGGATGGCGAGCTCATTGAGGCGCGGCGGAATCGTGCTCC
>VBAB01000119.1:6956-7269 GCA_005888525.1 Alphaproteobacteria bacterium | reverse complement strand
GGCGACATTTTCGCAATAAGTGCAAGCGCGACATGCGCAGGAGCAAATAGCTCCTCCGCCGCGCACAGCAACCGACGGTTGCAGCCGTACGTGCTGCTGCGGAGGCCGCCGTCGAAGGCTACTTGGGCGTCAGCTTTTAGCCCCTGGCGCAGCACGAAAGCCCCGGACCTCTAACCGGGGCTTTTGAACTGAGGAACATTTTTGGACGCTCGTTATTTTCTCGTCATGGCAAAAGAACTACCGCGCCCATCACCGACTGGCATTCCAACTCCGCAGCCGCCCGTGCCGCAAGTGCCGCCATTGCCCGGCGAAC
>VBAB01000119.1:0-6831 GCA_005888525.1 Alphaproteobacteria bacterium | reverse complement strand
GCGGCGTTCCCGCCGATTGCATCTTGTGGGGACGCGGCGCGTCACAAGCCGGGCGCGCAGTCGAGAGGCTGGGCGCGCACTTTTGGGCATGCGCTTCCTCTGTTAGTCTACCGACTAGGGAGATTGCCATGCATCCATTTCTTACAGAAAATCGTCGTCGGCCTTCTCATGCTGCCGGTCATCGCCGGCTTCCTTTCTTCTTGGGGTCCTGCGGACAAGATCGCTACCTTCGCTCGCACGGAAGCAGTAGGCCCGTGCAGTAGTCACGCATCGGTCCGACGCGGGCCGCATGCCCATCACGCCTGCAAGCCCATCCAGATAGCTCGCGAAACGCTCCGCGCTGCCGCGCGATCCAAGTCCGCCCATGTACCTCTCGTCCAAAGGAATCAGTCAAATCGCTGATTCCCGACGGCCCAGCCCCATGGCAAAGGGACTCAGTACGATTAGACCATCCGCTCTGGGACGCTTTTCCCACGCTCCTCCAACACCTGGCGCTCGTATACGAAAGCGGACATTCAGCTCACGGCATCCCTCGCGCCCTTCGCGTGTTTGACCAGCTCCGCTATTCGAAGGATTCCGCCGCGAAGTGGTGGCACTGCGACCGACGCTTAGCAGCAGTCAAGCCGGGCCGGTCACTCGCTTGGGGTCATGACGGGATTGAGCACTTGGTGAAGAGACTTGCCTGCAGCCCATAGGTGTCGCAGGTTGCGTGAAGTGCCGCGGAACTCCGAGGGTGGTTGTGCACAGGGGAGGACACTTATGCCAATGATCCTTAGCCGTCGCGACGCTCTCAGAGGAGCGGCCATGATGGCGACCATGAGCGCCACTGGGCCGGCGCGTGCCCAGACCAAGTTCTTCCGAATCGGCACCGGCGGCACGGGGGGAACCTACTATCCGGTGGGCGGCATGGTCGCCAACGCCATCTCCAGCGACAAGCTGAACGTTAGCGCCGTCTCGACGGCCGGCTCGGTCGCCAACATCAACGGCATCGTCGGCGGCTCGATGGAGTCGGGCTTCTCACAGGCCGACGTGAACTACTGGGCCTACACGGGTACGGGACTCTACGAGGGCAAGCCGAAGGTGGAGGAGCTTCGCGCAATCTGCCATCTGTTCCCGGAGCACGTGCACATCACAACGCGCAAAGGCCTCGGGGCCAAGACGGTCGCCGATCTCAAAGGCAAGCGCGTTTCGCTGCTGGAGATAGGGTCCGGCTCCCTGGTCAACTCGCGGACTATTCTCGCCGCCTACGGCCTCTCCGAGAAGGACATCAAGCCAGAATACCTCAACCAGGTCCAGTCGGCTGAGAAGATGAAGGACGGCTCGGTCGACGCCTTCATCCAGACCACAGGCTATCCCCAGGGAACGCTAGTCGAGCTCGCCACGACCAACGGCATCGAACTGGTGCCGATCGATGGAGCGCCGGCAGCGAAGTTGCTCGACCAGTTCAAGTTCTTCTCCGCGGACGAGATTCCCGACGGTGCCTACAAGGGCGTGCCAGCGACAAAGACGCTGGCGGTCGGGGCGCAGTGGGTGACCACCTCCAAGCAGCCCGAAGAGGTGGTCTACGAGGTGACGAAGGCGCTGTGGAGCGACAAGACCCGCGCGTCGCTCGATGCGGGTCATGCCAAAGGCAAATCGATCCGCAAGGAGAGCGCGCTCAAGGGCATCGCCATTCCCCTCCATCCCGGCGCCGAGAAGTTTTACCGGGAAGCTGGGCTGCTGAAGTAGTCACGGCGGCTGAGAGCAAGGGCACCGTGCCAGCATGGCGACGACGCCGGGAAGTGGGGCCGCCGAGGTAGCATCCGACGCTGCGAGGCTCCAGAAGCTCGAGGAGCAGCTCGACCCCGAGATGCAGTTTCGGCCGCTGACGCCACGAGCCGGTTGGCTAGTGGCCGGCCTGCTGCTTGCGCTCTCCTGTTTCCACTACTACACCGCGGGCTTCGGCTTGCTGCCAGAGGCGACCCATCGCGGAGTCCATCTCTCGTTCGTGCTCGGGCTGATCTTCCTGGTGTTCTCATGGCGGCGAAGTCGGAGCAGCGAGCCGCTGCGCGCCTCCCTGTTCACGCCGCTGGGCATTCCCGTGATCGACTGGGCCATGGCCATCGCGGCGGTGATCGCCAGCCTGTATCTGCCGTGGGTGTTCCACGATCTGCAGTTCCGTGTCGGCAACCCCGATACGCTCGACTGGATCATGGGCTCGGTGATGCTGCTCGTGCTGCTCGAGGCGACGCGGCGCAGCGTCGGCCCGGCGCTGCCGATCATCTCTCTGGTGCTCATAGCCTATGCCATGGCCGGGCCATCGCTGCCGGGCATCCTGGCGCACCCCGGCAACACTTGGAAGAGTGTGGTCAACCACCTCTACCTCACGGGCCAGGGGATCTATGGCATCGCGCTCGGCGTCGTGGCAACCTACGTCTTCCACTACGTGCTGTTCGGCGTCCTCGCCACGCGCATCGGCCTCGGACGCCTGTTCATCGATCTTGCCACCGCCGCCGCCGGACGGTTCTCCGGCGGGCCAGCGAAGGTCTCGATCTTCGCCTCCGGCCTGTTCGGCATGATCTCCGGCTCCTCGATCGCCAACACGGTGACGGTCGGCTCGCTGACCATCCCGATGATGATCCGCATCGGTTATCCTCGGCACTTCGCGGGCGCCGTGGAGTCCACGGCGGCGACAGGCGGACAGATCACACCGCCGATCATGGGTGCTGCCGCCTTCCTCATGGTCGAGTACCTGAGCCTGCCCTACCAGACCATCATCATCGCCGCCATCGTGCCGGCGTTCATGCACTTCTTCGGTGTGTTCTGCCAGGTGCACTTCGAGGCGAAGAAGCTAGGCATGCAAGGCATCCCGCCCAGCGATCTGCCGAGCGCCAAGGCGGTGATCCGAGAGAGCTGGGCGACGGCAGTGCCGCTGGTCGTGCTGCTGGTGGTGCTGTTCTCGGGCTATACGCCCTATCTCGCGGCGTTCTGGGGCATCACCGCGTGCATGGTGACCGGTCTCACCGGCCGCAATGGCGTCGTGGCCATAGCGTTGCTCGTTGCATTGGTGGCGGCGGCATTGACGGGGTGGATCGTCGAGTGGCCGACGCTGCTGGCCCTCATTGCCGCGTCGATTGCCGCGTCGGCCTGGTTCGTGCGCCGCGACCGGGAGGCGGGATGGCAGCGGGTGATCCTGATCGTTGATGCCTTCGTGATGGGAGCGAAGTATGCCATCAGCGTCGGCGCCGCCGCCGCGTGTGTGGGCATCATCGTCGGCGTCGTCACCCTGACCGGTGTGGGCTTCAAGCTCTCCGACATCGTCACGTCGACCGCGGCCGCGATGGCGGGCCAGCTCTACGCCGTGGCCGGCGACCTGCTCGTGAGCCCGCAAGGGATGACGCTGTTTTTCACGCTGGTCCTCACCGCGCTCGTGTGCCTGCTGCTGGGCTGCGGGGTGCCCACGACACCGACCTACATCATCATGGTCACGATCGCGCAGCCGGCGCTCGCCAAGCTCGGTGTGGCGCCGCTCGTCTCCCACTTCTTCGTCTTCTATTACGGCGTGCTCGCCGACATCACGCCGCCCGTCGCGCTCGCCGCTTATGCGGGGGCGAGCATGGCGGGGGCCGATCCCTTCAGGACCGGTAACACCGCGTTCAGGCTGGCCATGGCCAAGGCGCTGGTGCCGTTCGTGTTCGTCTATTCGCCGGCCATGCTCATCGTGACGCAGGGTTTCACCTGGGCCGAGTTCATCGAGACGACCGCCGGCTGCCTAATAGGCATCGTCATGCTGGCCGTGGCGCTGACCGGCTACGGTCTAACCTTCATGGGGGTGTGGGCACGGCTCCTGCTGTTCGTGGCGTCCATCCTGGTGATTGCACCCTCGCGCACAGCAACGATCGTCGGCTTGCTGCTGGCGCTGCCGGTCGTCGTGCACCAGATCATGGTCCAACGCTCAGGACGTGGTGGGGAAGCGCCGCCATGCGCCGTTGCTCGCCGTCGTGAAAGTCACTAGCGCAGCTGGTTGGACACTTCGGCAGAGGCCGTGTGAAAACACAGAAGGCCGACCGCGGGCATCGCGAAGCATGGTATGATTGCGCAATTGCGAGCGGGGGCTGGCATGGCGCGATTCATCTCGCTCAAGGAGCGAGTCCTCGACCGCCAAACCACGTAAAACAACCCGCGGCCAACAAGCCGACGCCAATAGCGATCCGCCAAATGGTCGGTCTGGGCAAGAGCTTCTCGGCCGTCACAAGCGCAGTCAAGGCTGCGACCCAGCGCAGATCCATCACGGCAACGGCGAAGAGCAATAGCATCAGCCCGGCGCAGCAGCCTATGCAGAACAACCCGTGCCGGAGTCCCATGACCACCGCGCCGAGATTGCCATCGCGCCATTCACTTAAGATGAAACCGTCGGGCGAGCGGCAGTAAGTGAGGCACCTTTCCTTGAGCGGGCTGAATTGATAGACGCCTGCGGCAAAGAAGAGGGCAGCTGACCAATAGCGCGATGCCGACTGCATCATGGTGGTGAGCAACCCGGTCATTTGCAGCAGCCACTGCAACGCGGTCGCCAAAACCGAGAAGCCGGTCCAGGCGATCAAGTAGCCAAGGAGGAACACTGCGGTGGGCACATACAGCGCGCTACGCGCGCGTCGACGCCGGTTTATGGTCGCGAAAGCCGCAATCATGGGGCTTGCTCCTGGCACCATCATTGCCGACCACATCACAAGTAGCAGCAGGGCATCGGCCAGCGTCCACGACGGCTCCATGCCATTCATCGACATGTTCATGTCGCGCCACATGGCGGCTTCCATTCCGTCCATCAGCATCGCTTGATGGACCGTGAAAGCCCCGGCCAATGTGGCGACGAGTGCCACAAGGCCCACAACGACGACTTTGTAGTGTCTTGAAAACGAGCTGGTAGGGCTCAGATCTGACGTCACTGTGATTTGAGTGACTTGCGCCAGCTAAACGACTTGGGGCCGCGCAGATCGAAGGCGATGTGCTTCGACGATCGCTCCGACCAGTCGAATGTCCGGCCGAAGGCACCGGTGACGACATTGCGTTTGGCCTGGCCGACGGTGAGGAATCCAGGCACGACCTCGGGACGTGGCGCATTGTAGATGCGACATGTGTCCCCCTCCGGCACCATGTATTTGCGGAACGGGCCACCCAGGCCTTCCACCAGGCCAGGAACTTCCACCCGCCAGTTCTCGGCATCGTGAGTGACTGTCATCGGCACAAACTGCACCCCATCGAGTTTCAGAGTGAGGTCTCGCCATGCCTCGAAAGCGCCACCCGCGTAGCCAGTGAAGATTTTCTCAAGTGCGACCCGTTCTTCCGGGTCGGCACGATCGTCAATGAGAAAACCGAACTCGCGGTTCTTATCAAAGATATTACCTTCCCAATGGATGATGAGGACGACCGCCAGATCCTTGGCAAAGGTGAGGTTCCCGTAGTTGCCCTCGCGGATCAGCCAGGTGAGGACGCCTTCGCAGAATCCGTGGGTCGGATTGGAGCCGAAATTGCACGGGCAGCCGATGGCGCAATTGCAAAGGTCCCACCAATCGCCGGTAATCCGCCAATCAGGAACAGGCACTGCGTCGGTTGCCGCCATCGACGTCGGGTCATCCTTTAGTGGCAGGGCGATAGTGACAGGCCCCACGATAGGCTAAAAGCCGGCTGCAGGCGAATCCCACGACGCGATGGGACACCTCAGACTGCAGTTTCTGAGGGGAAGCATTGGCACTTTTCCGCTGCGCCCGTTCGGAAGCACCTATACAGAAACAGAGGATGAGATCGCAGCAACCTCCGCTGCGTAACCTCGCCCCAATGTCCGCTAGCGGAACCCAACCGCTCGAGATCGCTTCATCCCATTAGCGGAAGTGGCGCGGAGATGATGCGGATCGTGATTCTGCCATCTATGCCATGTCTGCCGCTTCAGCCGCACAATCGGACGGTGGCATGGGCGACCGCTTTCGCGGCCGTCACGAGGTCGCTGAGGCGCACCCGCTCGTCGGGTGTCGGCCACTCCTTGTAGACGCGGATGTCGCCAGGACCATATTGCACCGTTGGGATACCGAGCACTTCCTGAATGATGTTACCGTCGCCGACGTTGCCGAGCCGTCCGTTTGCGCCGACGATGGCCGGCTGTCCCGACGCTAACGCCTGACCCTCGGCAAGTGCACCGACCAATGGGTGATGCGAAGGGCAGACCATCGCGACCTGGTTCCAGGTTTGCTCCGTGCCGCTTGCGGGGATCTCGAGCACGCAATTGAAGGCGGGATGCTCCTGCTTGATGCGCGCCAGCAGCCGCTCGATATCCAACTTGACGGTGGAGACCGTCTGCCCCGGCACGGTGCGGAACTGCAGCGTCAGCTCACATTCCCGCGTCGAGCGCCCAGTCGCGCTCTTAAAGTAGTAGTGCTCTTTGTGCATGACGTCGAAGGTATGGGTCGGGAATCCGGGGAGCTCGGAATGCGGCGTGAACGTCATCCAGCCACCGGGCGCGATCGGCGTCAGGCTGGGGCCGATGCGCCGTACGATCTCCATCTGCTGCTCGATCGGATTGATATAGGCGGCGCGTGCCTCCGGACTGTATCGGAAGAAGAGCTCGGGCGCCGAGCAAATAAGCCGCACCATCACGACACCGACGCAGACGTTGGCGATCGTGTTGTTGGAGTGCTCCATGTTGATGCACAGGTCCGCCTTGATGCCGTGCCGCAGCAGTGCGCGGGTACCCGCGCCGCCGAGCTTGTGGGCGATCACCGGCGTCATCAACACGTCACCCCTTAGATGGGTGCCCGAGCGCACGATGGCCTCGAGCGCGCAGATGGCGGCGACGCAGCCGCC
>VBAB01000118.1 GCA_005888525.1 Alphaproteobacteria bacterium | reverse complement strand
CGCTCGCCGCGTCGATGCCACGCGCCGGCGGCTCGACGATCACGGCCGGCGTACGATGGCCGGACCTGGTCGGCCCGCCATCGACGAGGCCGCGCAGGTATTCGGCAAGCCCGGGCATGTCGAAGGAGCCGTGCTCCATGCCGACGTTGATGTAGTCGGCCCAGGTGTGGGCATCCTCGCGTCCTTGTGCGTAGCTCAGCACGTGGCCGGTGTGCTGGCCGACGTAGTAGATCGCCTGGTCCTGCGCCAGGAGCTCGATTGCTCTGTTGATACGGGTTACCATGGGGTCAGACCCCTCGCCTCCGGGATTGCGGTGATACCGAGACGATTGCGCGAGGGGTCTGACCCCAGCTCAGTTCAGATCGCCGCCTCGGTCTTCGCGTCGAAGAAATGGATCCGCGCCGGATTGACGGCGAGCCGCAGCTGCTCGTCCACCTTGGCGCGGACGGTGGGATCGACGGCTGCCACCATCATGTCGGTGCCGGCGCGCACGTCGAGCAGGATCTCCGAGCCGAGCTGCTCCACCACCTCGACCTTGGACGGGAAGGTCAGGCCGACGGGATCGGCGTCGGTGGCCACGTGCAGGTCCTCGGGCCGGATGCCGATCGTCACCTCGCGTCCGACATGGCCGCGCAAGCGATCGCCGTGGGCGGCGGGCACCTCCAGCTCGAATCCGGAGTTCTTGGCGGTGAGACGGCCGTTGCCGTCGGCCATGGTCACGGTCGAGAAGTTCATCGCCGGTGAGCCGATGAAGCCGGCCACGAACTTGTTGGCGGGTTGATTGTAGAGGTCGAGCGGCTCGCCGACCTGCTGCACCAAGCCGTCCTTCATGACGACCACGCGGTCGCCGAGCGTCATGGCCTCGACCTGGTCGTGCGTGACGTAGACGGCCGTGGTGCCGAGCCGCAGGTGCAGCTTCTTGAGCTCGACGCGCATCTGCACGCGCAGCTTGGCGTCGAGGTTGGAGAGCGGCTCGTCGAACAGGAAGACGCG
Organism: Alphaproteobacteria bacterium; assembly: GCA_005888525.1. GTDB lineage: Bacteria > Pseudomonadota > Alphaproteobacteria > Rhizobiales > Hyphomicrobiaceae > AWTP1-13. The sequence continues at coordinate 4,877 of VBAB01000118.1, read as the reverse complement.
GGGATGGCGCACGATGGCGCGACCCAGCGCCACGCGCTGGCGCTGGCCGCCCGAGAGCTGGCGCGGCTTGCGCTTCAAGAGGTCGCCGATGCCGAGGATGTCGGCCGCCTCGTTGACGCGCTTCTTGATCTCGGGCCTCGCGAATTTGCGCATCTTGAGGCCGAACGCCATGTTGTCGTACACGCTCATGTGCGGGTAGAGCGCGTAGTTCTGGAACACCATGGCGATGTCGCGATCCATGGGTGCCAGGTTGTTCACCACCGTGCCGTCGATGGAGATGTCGCCGGAGCTGATCGCCTCGAGCCCGGCAATCATCCGCAGCGTCGTGGTCTTGCCGCACCCCGACGGGCCGACGAACACCACGAACTCCTTGTCGCGGATCTGCAAGTTCACATCTATGACGGCGTGCACGGCGTCGTAGAACTTGTTGATGTCTTTGAGGACGACCTGCCCCATACGCGTTCACCAGCCTCCCGTTCGACCTGCACGCCTTGTTTGGGGGTGCGCCTGCAAAGTTAGCCTTTGACCGAGCCCGTCAGGCCCGCCACGTAGTGCTCGACGAAGAAGGAATAGGCGATCGCCACGGGTATCGAGCCCAGCAGAGCGCCCGCCATCAGCGGCCCCCAGAAGAAGACATCGCCGCGGATCAGCTCCGATGTGACGCCGACCGGCACGGTCTTCTGCTCGGGGCTCGATAGGAACACCAGCGCGTAGATGAACTCGTTCCACGACAGCGTGAAGGCGAAGATGCCGGCCGACAGGATGCCGGGGATGGCGACGGGAATGATGATGTAGAGCATGGCCTGCCAGCGCGAGGCGCCGTCGATGCGGGCGCATTCCTCCAGCTCCTTCGGCACGGCCTTGAAGTAGCCCATCATCAGCCAGGTGCAGAACGGGATCAGGAAGGTCGGATAGGTCAGGATCAGCGACCAGGGCGTGTCGCCCAGCCGGTAGTTGCGGATCATCTCGGCCAGCGGGATGAACAGCAGCGTCTGCGGCACCAAATAGGTGATGAAGACGCCGGTGCCGAGGCTGCCGGCGAAGGGGAAGTTCAGACGCGACAGGGCGTAGCCCGCGAACACCCCGCATACGAGCGAGATGGCGGTGGACACGAGCGCGATGAACATCGTGTTCCAGAGCCACGCCGAGAACAGGGTCTCCTCAAACAGGTATTTGAAGTGGTCCCACGTCGGCTTCCACGTCCAGAACGGATTGTAGTTGATCGAATTCCAGGGACGGTAGAGCTCGCCGTCCGGCCGCACCGAGGTGATGATCATCCAGTAGAACGGAAACAGCAGGAAGATCAGGAACAGGGCCATCGGGATGTAGAAGAAGACCCACCGTCTCCATAGGGCGCCTTCGATCATGGCCTAGTGTCCTGATCGCGAAATTCGTCTGAGTGTGCGGCGGTCGGGCAACGAATTTCGCGACCCGAAGGAAACTAGCAGACTCATGGTGCCAGTGTGATTCAGATCGAGAAGTCCGTCCCTCGACCCAGCTCGGCGCAATGATGCGGACTTCTCGATCATCACACTAGCGAGTCTCCACGCGCCGGATGTAGAGCAGCTGGAAGACGACGACCAGCAGCAGCACCGGGAACATCGCCAGCGAGATGGCGGCACCCTCGCTCAAGAGCCCGGTGCCGATACCGATCTGATAGGCGTAGGTGGCGAACAGATGCGTGGCGTTGGCCGGCCCGCCTCCGGTCATCACGTAGACGATCTGGAAGTCGGCGAAGGTCTGGATCACCGAGAACAGCACGACCACCATGGTGACCGGCAACAACAGTGGCCAGGTCACGTGCCAGAACCGCTGCCAGGGCTTGGCGCCGTCGATGGCGGCGGCCTCATTGAGCTCCGGGCTGATGGTCTGCAGGCCGGCCAGCAGGCTTATGGCGAAGAACGGCACGCCGCGCCAAATGTTGACGATGATGATCGAGATCATGGCGAGGTCGGGGTCGCCCATCCAGTTGATGCGGCCGGTGATCGCCCCGACGTGAAAGAGAAGCCAGTTGAGGACACTGAAGGTGGGATCGAACATCCACTTCCAGGCGAAGGTCGACAGCACGGTCGGGATGATGAAGGGCAGCAGGATGAAGGCGCGGGTGAAGGCCTTGCCCTTGAAATTGCGGTTGAGCAGCATGGCGAGCCACAGGCCGAGGCTCAACTTGAAGACCGTGGTGACACCCGTATAGAGGAAGGTGTTGTAGACGGAGGTGCGGAAGATCGAGTCGTTCCAGATCTTGTGGAAATTGGCGAGGCCCACGAAGTCGCCGGGCACACCCACGCGCGAGTTCGTCACCGACAGCAGGATACCGCGCACGAACGGGTAGGCGATGAACATGCCGAGGAGCACCATGGTCGGCACGATCAGGAAGAAGGCGAGCCAGCGCTCGTCCTCGAGCAGCCGCTGGCGTCGCGGCTGAGGGGCTTCGCCCAGCGTGGTCGTGATAGCCTGGACCGCCATTCGTGATCCTTCTTGGCGCGGTTGCCGCTCTCCCTCTCCCCGCAAGGGGGGAGAGGGATTAGCGACAGAGTCCTACACGTAGATCTTCTTGAGCTCGCTCTCGGCCCACTTGACGGCCTCTTCGGCCGGCATGCCTTGGACGGCTTTCGCGTACATGTCGGTGATGATGTACTTGGAGAGCACCTCGGCTGCCTTTGCGTTCGATGGCCCAGCGTAACCGGGTGTGCGACCCAGGCGGCCGGCCACCTTATAGGGGGTCATGACCTTGTCCTCGTCCCACACCTTGTGCTTCTCCCAATCCGCGGCCGGCGGCGTGGCGAAACCCTTCTGCGAGACGAACCACTTCTCGTACACGTCCTTGGAGTGCACCCATTTCAGCAGGTCCTTGGCCGCCTTCTCGTTCTTGGAGTACTTCGGCAGCGCGTGCGAGAAGTAGGTGTGCATCGAGAACTGTCCGGCCGGGCCCTTGGGCAACGCCGCGTGCAAGATGTCCGTATTCAGCTTTGCGCCCTTCTCGGTGATGTACTTGTCCGGGTTGCGCAGCGACTCGATGTAGATCGAGGCGCCGTTGAGCGTGGCCGAGATGGTCTGCGACAGGAACGCGCGGTTGTTGTTGGTGTCGTCCCAGGCGAGGCCGCCCTCGTCATGCGCTTCCTTCCAGAAGCCGGTCATGAACTTGACGGACTCGAGGGTCTCCTTGCTGTTGATGACCACCTTGCCGTCGGCCTCGACCTCCTTGCCGCCCCACGACCAAAGGTAGGGATAGGTGAACGTCGGAGCGTCGCCGAAGGTATGGCCGAGCGTCTGGCCGAGCGGCCGGCCCTTGGCTTTGAGCTTTGCGCCGACCTCGCGATACTTCTCCCACGTGTCGGGGAACTCCGGAGAGCCGATCTCCTCGAACCACGACTTGCGATAGGCGATCATGCCGCCGACGATGGTCCACGGCATGGAAATCCAATTCTTGCCATCGTTGGAGTTCGACTTGACGAGGGGGTAGTAGCCGCCGTCGGCCTTGCCCACCGCTTCCGCGACGTCGCTCATGTCCACGAGGCTCGCGGCATAGAGCTGCGGATGGTTGTTGAAGAGCATGACGAGGTCGGGGCCGGCCCCCGACTGGATGCCCGCGGTGATGCGGGGCTGCAGGTCGTTGCCGTTGACCGTCTCGAGGTTGATCTTGATGCCGAGCACCTTCTCGCCCTCGGGGATCAGCTCCTTGCGCAAGAGCTGATCGGAAGCCGGAACGAAGTCGTTCCAGCGCAGCCAATTCAAGGTCGTGGCCTGCGCGTAGGCGGGCGCCCTGCCGGTCGCCAGGATGGCGGCCATGCCGCCGGTCTTCGCCGCCAGCGCTCCGGCGCCCGATACCTTCAAGAATTTACGGCGCGTGACACGAGCCATGCTCTATCCTCCCATGTGGATTTGTTGTGAGACTTGAAACCAGTATTGCAAGTGTAAGTGGATACGCCGCGCGAGACAAGCTTTGCGCTGATATCGCGACTTTGCAAGCGGGTGCGTAGCCGGCAACGCAACTACGCTCGAGCGCAAACGTCATTTCCGGTCGGAGGGTGCCTTACCGCCGGCCACGTAGGCCGACCAGGTGACGCTGCGCCGCTCGCTCGATCGGGGGTCTTCCCCCTGCGGCTGGCCGAGGTCGCGCGCATTGTCGACCGTCAGGGCCAAGTTGCGCTGCGTGGCACAACCCCAGTTCGGATAGGGAATGCGCTCCTCGTTGCGGCCGACGTCTCGGGTCCAGTCGTCGCACGGCGGCGGCACCGCCATGGGACGCTGATAGGCGAGCCCGATCGCGGGGGTGGCTCCGGCGGGCGCGTCGTGCTGGCGGTGGCGCAGCCGGTAGTCGACGCCGGCCTCGGCTACCAGGCGTTGGATCTCCTGCACCGATTGGGCGATCGCCGCCTTGTCGCGGACTCCGGTCGGCACCGTGATCACCAGGCGTCCGGCGGCCTCGCGCTTGTAGCGGTGGAGGAAGCGGAAGACGTCGACCTGCTGGTTGGGGCTCAGCCCTTCGGCGCCTGCGGGCACCTCCACATCGAGGCTCTCGCGCTTCGGCGTGAAGCCGATCGGGTGGCGCACTTCCGCGTTGCTGAGGCCGACGGCGGCCGCATCGCGCTCCTGCTCGATCAGGCGCATCTCGCCGCAGGCCGACAGGGCCAGCACGCACAGCAGGGTAAGCGCGATGCGGCTGTGGGCGGCGGCGCGGCAAGGGCGTGCATCAGGCGGGCGCAGTCGAAGCTTCATCCTTTCACCCCCGGATATTCGACGATGAACCCATAGTCTCCCTCGTAGCGCCCCTTGGGGACGTATCCTGGAGGTCCGTAGATGCGATTGATTTGGCCCATGAACAGCTCGCGCAGGCTGCCCGACGGCGCATAGCCTCCGTCAGGCCGCGCGAATTC
>VBAB01000961.1 GCA_005888525.1 Alphaproteobacteria bacterium | reverse complement strand
CAGGTCCACCAGCATCACGCGGCCGATCGGCGAAACGTCAGACCCGACGCGGTCCTGGGCAGCACGGGTGAACGGCGGGAACTTACCTCGCTCCGGTTTTTACACCTGAGCGACGAACAAATTCCCAAGCGACTGGAAGGACGGGGCTGCGAGGCGATGTGCACCACTCTCGGGACGCCCAATCGTCGCGAGCCTGGGCCCTGGGCGGCTCATACGATTGAGGGCGATGTCCTCGATCATTTTGGCGCGCTGAGCGAAGTCGCGGGGCGCTTCTTGCAAGTGTCATGGCCGCTTCCGAACCTGTCCTGGCTTCAAGCCCAATCCGTCTATGACGGACTGTGTGAGGGGCTCGGCAGCATGAACTCCTTCATCGGTCGCATTGATGAGGTCCGAAACCGCTCGCTCTGCGCTCTGCGGATCGGGTATGGCTACGTCGTAGAGTTCGTCTTTCGGAGGGCCACTCCCAAGGCTCTTGGTGGTGACCCGCACGACCTGGCCGCCGGGCTGCAATGCTTTATCGGTCATGCGTGCATGGTGGCACCGTTCGTGAAGACCTTCAACCGCTAGTCAAGGTGCCATATTTTCAAACTGACCCACTACCCGAGCATGGTAAGAAACTGCAAAGAGAATCGCTCGCAAGTTCCGGGGCCCATCAACCACTGACTTTGAAATAGGACGAGCTTGGCGACATGAGAAGACGACAAGACCGGGGCCAGCGGCGCAGTCGGTTTGACGATGACGACGTGTATTCCGGGCCCGATCAGGAGCGCCCGCGCCAACCATTTCAGCAAGGACCTCGCGCGAGTGCGATCCCGTCGGGCCCAGCGATGGACGCCACCGTCAAATGGTTCAATCCCGAAAAAGGGTTCGGGTTCGTGAGCTGGGAGACGGCTCGTTGGAAGGAGCCGGCCACGAGACCGTGCTGCCGGGAAGCAAGCTGCGCGTGCAGATCGGCCAGGGTCAGAAAGGCCCGCAGGTCACCGCGGTACTTGAGATTGACGCAAGCAGTGCCTCGGCACCTCGACCACAACGAGGCCCATCGACCAGGGCAGCATCTGGCCGCGAGCGTCTCGATGCTACAGCCGCTGCCGATATAGAGGGCACAGTGAAGTGGTTCAATTCTGATAAGGGATTTGGGTTCGTCGGCTGCGAAGACGGCGAGAAGGATGTGTTCCTGCACATTTCGGTCGTCGAGCGAGCGGGATTTCGCGCAGTTGATGAGGGCCAGCGACTTGCGATGAAGGTCGTGAAAACGCAGAAGGGCCGCGAGGCGGTTTCGTTTACATTGATCGACTAGCGAGAGACGCCCCAATCAATAGATTGACGACAACGAAACGCCGCGCATCACGTCCAAACGCGTTGTCCGCGGCTAGTCACTGTGCGCGAGGCGTGCGTGCATGCCACCTCATTTCGGTAGCCGTAAGATGCCGCCGCTTGAAGGCGCCCTGTCAAGGGTTTGCGGCTGCGCCGGTTGCACTGGATCAGCGAGCAGCTGATCATCGGCAGTTACAATGCAGAGACGAGATCTGATCGTCCCACCCCTCCGGCAGTGTCGGATACTCTCCAGGGCCGAACGTTGTCGTGCCACCACGGTACTCTTCGTCGGCAAACGCCACCACCAGGCACTGCGAACCGACTTTGATTGAGGAGACACGGTCGTTCAACGCGCCGAGGCGCGGCAGAGATTGGTTGCGTTCGACCGCGATGGATGGACCGGAAAAATTCGTGTGCTCAAATATCTCGCATGGCGCTGCGGATGCTTGAGTTGCTGAAAGGAATGAGCACAGTAGGATGGAGGTCGTCCTGATCACGCACTAGCCTCCGAGACGAAACCGGCAGCCGGATGAGGCTGACGGCAGACAAAGAATATTTAGCACAATATGG
>VBAB01000117.1 GCA_005888525.1 Alphaproteobacteria bacterium | reverse complement strand
CATTTTTTTTGGTCTGTCTTCTGTCGGGCTCTTGCGCCGGCTACCCCTGCAACATTGTTATTCTCTATTTCATTATATGTTGCAGCAAATACAGTAGCCGCGAAACAGCTCTCGTCAAACCGGAATTGAGACGACATGTCTCAAGCCTCGCGCCGCGGCCTCTCCCTTGCAGTGTGCGCGAGATTGTAAGGTTCTGAATTCTCAGTGATTAATCGGCATAAAGAGCCTCGACCTTGCGGCCTGCCGCATCGGGCTACGTATGCGCGTAGGAATTCAGAAGCGCTTGAGCAGGCGCTCGAGGTACTCGAGTTCCAGCGGCTGCCGGGTCGGCTCACCGAGGCGGCGGCGCAGCTCCTCCAGGATCTCGCGCGCCCGCTGGATGTCGATCTGGTCGGGGACCTTGACGCCGACGCCCGGATCGGGGCCGTCGGTGCGCTGCGGCGGCCGCCCCATCGGATCGAGCTCGCCCTGCGAGTCGTTGAGGCCGTAGCGCGACGGCATCTGCCGAAGCATCTGCTGAGCCATTTCGCGCGCGCCCTGCCGCAGCTGCTCGAGCGCACGCGCCTCCTCCTGGCTCGCACCCTCGAGGTCGCCCTCGCGCAGCGCCCGCTCGGCGCGCTCCATGGCCTCGCCGGCACTACCGAACTGGCCCGGCGCATTGAGACCGAACTCGCGCAAACCCCTTTGCAGCCGGCCGAGCATATCGCGTAGCTCCCGCTGCCGGTCGCCCAGTGCACCCTGCTGATCGCCATCGCCCTGGCCGTCGCCCTGCTGCCCTTGACCTTGCTGACCCTGCTGGCCGCGTTGACCCTGCTGACCGCGCTGCCCCTGCCCGCGCTGGCCGCGCTCGCTCTGGCGGCGCTGCTGCCCAAAGGTATCGTCGAGCAGGCGCTGTTGGCGGTTCAGCAGGTTGCCGAACTCGTCCATCATCTGCCCGAAGCGTTGGTTCTGGCCCTGATCAGCCATGCGGCCGGACTGCAGCCGGTCGAGCAGATCGCGCAGCTGGCTCAGCATCTGCTGGGCCATGTCGCGGTTGCCCGAGCGCGCCATGTTCTCCAAATTGCGCAGCATCTGCTCGATGTCTTGCGGCGTCATGAACTGGCTGTTGCGGTCCATGCCCTGCATGGGCGGCTGATTCTGCGCCTGCTTGGACAATTGCTCCAGGAACTGGGCCAGCGCCTGCCTGAGCTCCTGCATCAATTTTTGGATTTCCTCGTCCGACGCGCCCTGTTCCAGCGCCTTCGACAGCCGTTCCTGGGCGGCGCGCAAAGCCCGCTCCGCATCGGTGAGATTGCCGTCCTCGATGCGCAGCGCGATGTTCCACAGCTGCGCCGACACGCTGTTGCGTGCGCTTCGCGTCGCTTCGCGCTGCAGGCGCCAGTAGGCGGACCGCAGACCCAGGAAGACCTGCAGGTCCTCGATGAACCCCTCGGGCTCCAGCGTCAGCGCATCGAGCGCGCGGGCCACAGCCAAGCGGTCGCGCGGGTCCTCGACGAGCCGGCGGCGCTGCTCGACGACGGCGCGTGCCAGCGGCTTGGTGAAGCGCCGCTCGGGCAGGACGATCTCGACCGGCTCGCTGCGCCCGGACTGGCCAGCCAGGTCCTTGGCCACCAGCGTCAGCTCCACCTTCATGCCCGCCCAGAGATGGTCGCCGATCTCATGGAAGCTCTGGCCCTCGGCCTGTTTGGGGTAGGCGCGCGGCAATCGCAGCGCCAGCGCCGGCGGCCGCTCGTAGGGCGGTCGCGCCCCCTTCTTGGCTCCGGCCCGGGCCCAGGCTGTCGTGGACTTGTCCTCCTTGGGGCGAATGCGGCGGATGCGCCCTTCCGCGGAGACGACACCGTAATCGTCCTCGACCTTGAAGGAGAGCTTCAGTGCGCCGCGCGGCGTGCGCTCGGGCTCTTTGGTCAAGGCGATCTTGGGCGGGTGGTCGGGTGTAACCAGGAACGGCCAGCTCAGCAGCAGCGTGCCGCCGCCGTAGACCGATACGGTTCCCGATTTCCGCACCTCGAGCTTGAGCTCGGCGACATCCGTGGCGCTGGCCGGCGCCGGCGCCTCGATGTGCTGCGGCACGCCGTCGCTGCCAGGAGACTCCATCGCAAGCGCACCCAGTGCCGCGCCGGCCGCACGCACGACCAGCACGCTGCGGTCGGGGATTTCGAGCGGGCCGGTAGGCTTTTCCTGTTGCCGCAGGCCACTGAAGCCGCCGTCGGCCAGCATGATGGGCGGCTTGGCCGTATAGGCCGGCGGGGTCACCCAGGCGTCGATGCGCGCTTCCGCTCCCTTGGAGAGCGCGCTGAAGCGAAACGCCGAGCGCAGCCGATCGGAGGCGCTGTCTCCGACCGCGACCAGCAGCACGAAGACGCTGAGCAGCAGCAGCGCCCGCAGCGCGAAAGGATCGTAGCGATCCGTCCGCGGGGAGGGTCGCCCGACGCGCAGCTTCTGCAGGAGGGCGGCAAGGCGCTGGCGGTGCACGCGCCACAGCGCGGCAGTGCGGGCGTCGCCGGCGCCCAGCGTCAGCGTGTCCTCATAGGAGGAAGCGGGGCGATGCTTGATGCCGGACACCGCCTCGACGCGGCTGATGGCCTCTCCGCGCGACGGCCAGCGCACGCGGATCAACGCCAGCAAAGCGACGGCAAACGCCAGCGCGAACAGGGCGAGAACGACTTTGTGCGGCAGCTCGGGCAACCTGGGCCACAGTCCGGCCAGGGAAGCGCCGATGAACAGCCCAACCAGCCCGAGAACCAGCCACGCGCGCGGCCAAAGCTGCTCGAACAGCAGCGCCCATTTGCTCAGGCGCACTTTGCGCTCGAAGACGCGCTCGATGGCCGTGGCCGGCGTCTGCGCGCCTGATGGAGGTCTTTGCTGTGCTGCCATCGACGCTACCCTAGCACGCGCCGGCCCGACGCGGCCAACACATTAACGGTTTTCTTCGCAGGAAGGTTGCTGGCGCAATGGGGCGGCAACGCGGCAGGAGGATGGGGTTGCACGCGCGTCATGCCGGAGTGCGCGAGAGCGAATATCCGCGGCCCGAAGACGCGCAAGGTCGCGCTCCGCGGCCTCCGGCGTTCGGACTGTTGCCCCGGGCCGGATGTCGGGGATTGGTCGCGTGCCTGGCGCACCCGGCTATTCCGCCCTCAGCACCAATTGCAGTTGTCTTTGTCCCTCTCGCGTACCCCATCGCTCCCTTGCACCTCCTCTCGGATGGAACGCCATTCCAGCCCCGGCGCGGCGCGCGATTATCCATGCCGACAGGGCGTGTGAAACAGCACGTAATTTCCGACATCTTCAGAGAAACAGTCTACATCTTGCTTATTTCCCGCCTCGTATTGCTTTTTCGTAGCAAAAAATTCTATCTAAGGGGAGCGCCCGTGCGCTGTCCTGGCCGGCCCCCTCCCCGCCCTGCCGCTCAGGGCCGCCGCGGGCCGCTTCTTTGGCGCAAGAGCAAGACGGCAATGAGCTTCATGACGGCCAATGTCACTCTGGCGGGAGCCTGACGCAACGATGCGCTATTTCCCTCTCTTTGCCGACCTCGCCAAGGCGCACGTGCTTGTTGTCGGCGGCGGTGAGCAGGCCACGCAGAAGGTGCGGCTGCTGCGCAAGACGAGCGCGCATATCACCGTCGTTGCCGAGGCCGTGACGGACGAGCTGCGCGAGCTCGGCGACCAAAGCGCAATTTGGGTCATCCGCCGCGCGTTCCTCGCCCGCGACCTGGACGGCCAGCGCCTCGTCTATGCCGCGACGGGTGACCGGCTTCTCGATGCCGCCGTCTCGCGCGCGGCCAGGGCCCGCAGCGTTCCCGTCAACGTCGTCGATGCGCCCGGGCTCTCCACCTTCATCATGCCGGCCATCGTCGACCGCGATCCCGTCACCGTTGCCATCGCCACCGAGGGCGCAGCGCCGGTCCTGGCGCGCGAGATCAAGACGCTGCTGGAGACACTGCTCCCTGCCAACTTCGGCACACTTGCCAAACGCGCGCAGGCTCTGCGCGAGACGATCGCCAAGGCCGTCCCCGATGCCCGCACGCGCCGCCGCCTGTGGGAGCGGCTGCTGCAAGGTCCCTTCCGCCGCGCCATTCTCCGTGGCGCGGAGGACGAGGCTGGCCGCATCCTCGCCGCCGAGCTCCATGGCGAGGATCGGCTGGCCGCACCGCGCATGACCGGTCGCGTTGCGCTCATCGGTTGCGGCCCCGGCGACCCCGACCTCCTCACGCTCAAGGCGGTGCAACGCCTGCAGGAGGCCGACGTGCTGGTAGTCGACCGCCTGGTGAACCCGAAGGTGCTCGAATACGCGCGCCGCGATGCCGAGCGCATCTTCGTCGGCAAGACGCCGGGCGGCCCCACCACGTCGCAAGCCGAAATCAACCGCATCCTGGTGCGCGAGGCCGAAGCCGGCAAGGTCGTGGCCCGCCTCAAGGGCGGCGACCCCTTCATCTTCGGCCGCGCCGCCGAGGAGATGGCGGCACTCCAGGCTGCCGGCATCGGCGTCGAGGTGGTGCCGGGCGTGACGGCTGCCCATGCCTGTGCGGCGCGCGTCGGCCTGCCGGTGACGCTGCGCGAGCGCGTACGCCAGTTCTCAGTCGTCACCGCCGCCACCGCCGAGGGCGAACCCGATCTCGACTGGCAGGCACTGGCCTCGGCGCGCTCGGCGTTCGCGGTCTACATGGGTGTCGGCAATGCGCCGCTGCTGCGCAAGAACCTGCTTGCCGCCGGCGCCGATCCGGCCACGCCCGTCGTCATCGTCGAGAACGGCACGCTGGAGTCCGAGCGGGCCTTCGCCACCACGCTCTGCGACCTCACCGACTGTGTCGCCACACTTGCCGTCGGCTCTCCCGCCGTCATCTTCGTCGGCCTCGACTGGGATGAGGCCGGGCTTTGTCGACCCGAGACCGTGACCGTCTATCGCCGCCGGCAGCCCGCCGCCAACGTGCCTGCCCTCGACGACACCGTCGCTAATGCAGAGGCCGCCCTATGAGCAAGACCGCTGAAATCTCCGTGCTGACCGCCAACCGCCTCGGCGACGGCATCGTCGTTTTCCTCGATTTCGAGGGCGCCTGGAGTGAGAACATCGCCGAAGCACTGGCCGCGCGTTCCCCAGATGAGGTCAGGCAGTTGCAGGATCGTGGCGCCCACGACGCGGCGCACAACCTCGTGGTCGAGCCCTATCTCATGGAGGTGCGCGAAGCCGGTGGCAGCCTCATCCCCATCCGCTATCGCGAGCGCGTGCGCGTCTCCGGCCCCACCATCCTCGACGACGTGCCCGGCTACGTGGAGCCCGGGGTCGCGACCGGGGCCGTGGTTCGACAAGCTCACCACGATGTTGGCAATCGCGGCCCGCACACTGAGCCCCGCCCCGAGACACGAACTCAACCTCGTCCTGAGCTTGTCGAAGGACGCGCCGCAGACTCCACCCACGCCCAGGCCGCCTGATCCCATGTACCGCTACGACGAGTTCGACGCGGAGTTCGTGCGCCAGCGCGTTGCGCAGTTCCGCGACCAGGTGGGTCGGCGCCAGTCGGGCGAGCTGACCGAGGACGAGTTCAAGCCACTGCGCCTCATGAACGGCGTCTATTTGCAGCTGCACGCCTACATGCTGCGCATCGCCATCCCCTACGGCACGCTGTCCTCGCGCCAGATGCGCAAGCTCGCCCACATCGCGCGCACCTACGACCGCGGCACCGGCCATTTCACCACGCGTCAGAACCTGCAGTTCAACTGGCCCAAGCTCTCCGACATCCCCGACATCCTCGACGAGCTCGCCAGCGTCGAGATGCACGCCATCCAGACCTCCGGCAACTGCATCCGCAACGTCACCGCCGACCACTTCGCCGGCGCCGCTGCCGACGAGGTCGCCGATCCGCGCCCCTACGCCGAGATCATCCGCCAGTGGTCGTCGCTGCACCCCGAGTTCAGCTTCCTGCCGCGCAAGTTCAAGGTTGCCGTCACCGCGGCTGAGCACGATCGCGCCGCCATCCAGGTGCACGACATCGGCCTGCAATTGAAGCGCCTCGCCGATGGCCGCCTCGGCTTCGCAGTCTACGTCGGCGGCGGCCAGGGCCGTACGCCCATCATCGCCAAGCTGATCCGCGACAATCTCCCGGAAGCCGACCTGCTCAGCTACCTGGAAGCCATCCTGCGCGTCTACAACCTGCAGGGTAGACGCGACAACAAGTACAAGGCCCGCATCAAGATCCTCGTGCACGAGATCGGCGCGGCCGCCTTCTCCGCCCAGGTGGAGGAGGAGTGGCAGCGCATCCGCGAGGGCGCCCTGAAGCTTCCTGAGGCAGAGATCCGCCGCATCGAGGCCTACTTCGCCCCGCCCGCCT
>VBAB01000116.1 GCA_005888525.1 Alphaproteobacteria bacterium | reverse complement strand
CCGCGAGGCTGGGCGAAGCAGCGCTCGCCGGTGGCTGAAAGCCGCATCAGCGGCAGCAGCTCCGTGTGCAGGTGGTCGGCGAGCTTGTCGGCGTTCTGCACACCATCGGGGTGGGTCGCATGCTCGATGGCCGTGAACACGTCTCGGATATGGCCGGCAGACTGGTCCAGCACGGGGCCCATGCCCCCCGCTTCTTCCACGAGCAGGCGCTTCAGGTCGGCGATCTTGTCGAGGACGGCGGCTACCTGCGCGCTGCCCGCCGGCACCGCGCTCTGAGCTCGGTGCTCCGTGCGGCGGACCTGGGACGTAGTCGTGCGCAGGCGCTCGGCGGTGAGCGTGGCGATGGCGCGGAAGAGACGCGCTGCTAGCCCCGGATCGGCTGCAAGTTTGCGCTCGAGGGCGGCGATGCTCAGAGCGAGCACGGAGCTCGTCTCGACGGCCCGCACGGTCGCCGATATCGGCTTGCGGTCGAGCCAGGAGATCTCGCCGATGATCTCGCCGGGACCGAGCTGGCCGACCTTCAGCCTGGACGAGCCGCCGTAGACATAGACCTCGAACAGTCCGTCAGCGATGAAGAAGATGGTCTCGGACGGGTCGTCCTCGCGCACCAGCACGCCGTTGGCCGAGATCGTCTTGAGCTCGGCGGTCGCCAGCATCCAATGGATGTCCTCCTGCCGGAGCTGCTGAAAGATATCCAGCGCCACGTAGCTCATGTGCAACTGCCCTCCCGTGCGCCTAGACGTCATCGCCGCGCAGGTGCGTAAAGAAAATCTCCGGCACGCGACGATGCTGGCGGTGCTCCCCTCCCCCTCGTGGGGAGGGGTCGGGGGGTGGGGGGCAATCGGATGGGTACCGCTCTTGGGTCCACCCCACCCCTAGCCCCTCCCCATCAAGGGGAGGGGAATCCCCTGCCGCCTCGCTGGTCATCCACAATGCGCCGTCTCGATTTCTTCACACGCTCCTTCGCGGGCATGACGTTGCGTAACAACGAGCCTCGATCCTCGAGTTGACGATATAACAGCTCGATAGGGCGCCCGCCACAGAGGGTGATTGTAGGAAGCGCCTATCCGGCAACGGTCACATCCACGGCAACCGACATGGTTTGCCGGCTGCCGCCGAGGAGCACCCCGCTGATGGGGCTCACGTCATCGTAGTCCCGGCCGTAGGCGACCGTCACGTGCTCTTCCGACGCGATGACCCCGTTTGTCGGATCGAAATCGACCCAGCCGACCTCGGGCGCCCACACCGAGATCCAGGCGTGCGACGCGTCGGCGCCCTGCAGCTTCTCCATGCCGGGCGGCGGATAGGTCAGCAGATAGCCGCTCACGTAGCGCGCCGGCAGGCCCAGTCCCCGCAGGCACGTGATGGCGAGATGCGCGAAGTCCTGGCAGACCCCGCGCCGCTCGGCCAGCACGTGCGATACCGGCGTCGAGATATCGGTTGCCGTGCTGTCGAAGGTGAAATCGTCGTAGATGCGGCGCGTGAGATCAAGCGCCGCCTCCAGGATCGGCCGGTGCGGCGGGAACGACGGGCGGGCATAGTCGAGCACCTCGGCGGCGACGCGCGTATGCCGCGACGCGCTGACGAACTGGAGCACCGCGATGTCGTGCTCGCTCTCGTTGCGCCGTGCGCCGCTCACCACCTGCTCCCACGGCGCCGACAGCGCCAGCATCGGCAGATCGGGTCCGCGAACCTCGACCGTGCTGCGAGCGTGTATGACGAGCTCGGAATGCTCCTCCTCGATCGTCAGGATCGCCATGCCGTTGCCGAAGTAATCCTGGCGCTCGGTCTTGGAGGACGGCGCCGGCTCGATCAGCAGGCCGTGGCGCAGCACGCTCTGGCGCGGTCCCGCACGCGGACTCAGATGCACGAGGTGTTCCGACTGCAGCACCGGCTTGCGATAAACGTACGCCGTGCGGTGGCTGACGTCGAAGATCATGGCTCGGCTCGCGAGTACACGCGGTGCCACTTGGCGTCCTTCTCGGTGAGATTGAAGTAGCGGCGGCCGATGACGTCCGAAAGGTCCGGGAGCGACGCCACCTGCTCGCCGAGCAGCTTCTGCAAAGCGGGGCGCGTGCCGTCCGCCTCGACCTTGCCGAGCGCGGCCATGTCGGCGAGCCGCATCTGCGACAGCAGCGACAGCGCCATGCGCTGCTCCTCGTTGCGACCGCTGCGCTCTCCCGACTGGGGCAGGGAATCGATGTGGCGCGACAGCGCCGCGAGCTGAAAGCCGACGCTGCGCGGATTGCTCTCGTCGACCAGCAGCACGTCGAGCACCAGCGGCAGCATGGGCGCGAGCCGATACCGCGAGCGATAGGTGATGAAGCTGTCGGCGAGCTCGAGGACGAACAGCAGGCTTCCCGTCTCGTCGTCGCCGCTCCTGGCCCTGCCGAAGATGCCGAGCAGAACCTCGGAAAGGTTGTAGGCGCGCGAGAGCCGGCGCCCCATGTCGAGGAACGACCAGCCGAAGTTGCGCGTCATGTTCTCATGGGTGAGGCCGTGGAACGCCGCCAGCACGCGCAGGCCGTCGTCGAGCAGGCGCAGCGCATCGCCCATGGCGGTGGGCATGGCGTCGGCACGCCACCGCCGGCTCGCGTAGAAATCGTTGAGCGTGCGCCACGCCTCCAGCGACAGCCGGTCGCGCGTGAGGCTGGCGACGCGGTGAATGTTGTCGAGCGTACGCGGCAAGGCGTAATACCAGTCGGCCGAGGTCATGAGGTTCTGCGCGAGCTGCTCGATCAGGTGCGCATCCGTCACCTCCCAATCTCCGGGGACCTTGCCTTCGTCCTTGGAGAGCAGGATCTCCAGCGCCGTGCGGCTCGCGCGCAGCTCCTGGCGCGGGGCGCTGTCCTCCTGCAGCCGGCTGAGGCAGATGCGCAAGGTCCGCATGGTCCAGTCGGCGCGCTCGGTGTAGCGGCCGAGCCAGAACAGGTTGTCGGCGGCGCGGCTCGGCAGATCGTGGGGCGAGCGGCGCACCTGCGCGGCCTCGATGGTCGGCCGCCACAGACTGGTGAAGGGAGGAGGGGCCGCGTCGCTGACGACCCACACGTCGCGCGATTCCCCGTCGGGTGCGCTGAGTGCCACGGTCATATCGGGGTCGACGGTCATGGCCAGGCCTCCGGGCAGCGCCGTAAAACCGTCGACGGTCGCGGCCAC
Source organism: Alphaproteobacteria bacterium (assembly GCA_005888525.1). GTDB lineage: Bacteria > Pseudomonadota > Alphaproteobacteria > Rhizobiales > Hyphomicrobiaceae > AWTP1-13. The sequence continues at coordinate 2,316 of VBAB01000116.1, read as the reverse complement.
GAACATGCGCACCGCATAGGGCTTCGGCACCAAGCCCGACTGCGTCAGCGACGGCGTGGTGCCGAAGCCGACCTTCGCCTCTGCGACCAGCGCCGCGCCCCTGATCTCGATCTCCTGCAGCAGCTGGGTGCGCTCGGCTGGCCCCAGCCGCGCAGGGTCGATACCCGGTATGGCGCGGCCCGGTCGGGCGGTGCCCTCATGGGCCGGACGGATGACCATATGATCGAGGTGGGCCAGCGCGTGGCGACGGCTCGCCGCGTCCCCCAGCCACCACCTGGGCCCGTCCGGGACGAGCAGGTCCTCGCCGAGGACCGCACCGGCGAGCTTGGGCAGATAGGCGCTCAAGCCCCGGTTCTCGGCGAGCGCGGACCCCAGCGCATTGACCACGAGATCCGGCTGCTTGCGGATTGCCTGCAGCAGGCCGACGGGGCCGGCGAAGCCCGAGGAGTCGAGCTCGAGCGGGTCCGCCACGGCGCCCGCCACGCAGCGCACGATCAGATCGATCGGCATCAGGCCGTGCAGCGTCTTGAGCGAGACCTGATCGCCGGTCACGCGCAGGTCGCCGCCCTCCACCAGCAGCAGCCCCAGGTAGCGAGCGAGATAGGCGTGGCTGAAGAAGTCGCTGTGGCGCGGGCCGGGCGTCAGCAGGGCGATGGTGGGATCGACGCGGCTGGCGCGACGGGCGAGCGCGGCCTGCAGCAGCTGGAAGAAGGGCGCCAACCGCATCCCCTGGCAGGCGCCGAAGATGTCGCCGGCGACGTTGGTGTGCACCATCCGGTTGGCGATGGCATAGCCGATGCCGGCCGGGGTCTCCGTGTGCGTGTCGATGACGCGCCAGCTCCCGTCCGGGCCGCGTGCCAGATCGGCGGCGAAGAACTGGATGAAGCCTCCAGGCGGACGCAGGCCATGGCAGGGCCGCAGGAAGGAGGGGTCGCTGAATACGAGCTCATGAGGTATCGCACCCGTTGCCAGCAGCCGCTGCGGGCCATAGAGATCCGCCAGGATGCCCTCGAACAGCCTCGCCCGTTGGACGAGGGCGCGTTGCAGCAGCCTCCACTCCTCGGGCGGCACGATGAGAGGGACGAGATCGACGCGCCAAGGCTGGGCCGCGCTCGACGGATCGGCGAATAGATCGTGCGCGATCCCCGTTTCCCGCACCCGCGCATTGAGCTGCTCCATGCGCAGCAAGCGGGTGGCGGGGGTGAGCTCGGCGAGCTCGTGCAGCAGCGGTTCCCAGTGCGCCTTGACTGCGCCGGAGCGCTCGACCAGCTCGTCGAAGCCCCCGGCCAGGGCGTGATACCCGCGGATCAGGCCATCGTCCGAAAACGTTTCTGCTCGAACACTCCTGGCCATCGTTTCGCTACTGCATCCCCTTGCGCTCGGCCGGTTCGACCGCGCATTGCTCCTGCCGGACCCGCCTGGGCGCCGTGCGGAAAGCGTCTCGCACAATAGCCGCGGATGATTGACACGCCAACGCTCACGCAGTCCGGCCTTAACCAAGCGGCTTTTCGCCATGTTGCCAAATTGGCTCCCAACGCGGGCTCAGTCGTCCGCATTGAGCGACTTCAAGAGAGCCTTGACGCTACGATACCGCTTGAGGGGACCCCTCCGAGCTTCACGTATGGCGGCGATGGTTTTCGCGTTGGGCACGAAGGGCTCGGAGGGCAGCTCCTTCTTTCCCTTACTCGCGTCGTTCGCGACGCCCTTGCGCTTGGTCTGGCCGCTCATGGCACGCGTCGCAGGTCGAGGGTCAGGGGGAAATCCGGGTGCACGCCGCCGGTCTTCGGCGCGGTGTCTCCGGGCGTGTGACCCATGGGCTCGAAGCGGGCGAGGCGCCGCGCCTCGGCTTCCAGCGCATTGACGGGCAGGGCCTGGAAGACGCGGCCGCCGGGGTGCGTGGCGTGATACCGGCAGCCGCCGATCGAGCGCCCGCTCCAGGTATCGATGATGTCGAATGTCAGGGGCACGTGCGGTGGAATCGTGGGGTGGAAGCCCTCGACCGACGGCCAGGCTCGGAACCGGACGCCGGCGACGGCTTCGCCCATCGTTGCGGTGGCTGCGAGCGGGAGCGGATAGCCGTTGCACGTCACGGCATAGCGATCAAGACGTCCGCCCCTGACGATCGCCTGGGCGCGATCGAGCGAGGAGTCCACGGTGCGCGTCGCCGCGCCACTCTGCTCGCCGAGAACGAGCCAGGGCTCCAGCGCCTGGCGCAGCTCGAGCGATACTCCCTCCCGCTGCACCGTACCCCAGACCGGGAAGCGGAACTCGAAGTGGGGCAGGAACCAGCGCGCATCGAGCGCCATGCCCGCGCCC
>VBAB01000960.1 GCA_005888525.1 Alphaproteobacteria bacterium | reverse complement strand
CTCGCGCGCGCAGCGATCGCGAAGCTTGAGAGAACGGGAACAGAACAAGAAAGTCCCAAACTCGGCGAAAGATTCCCAAACGAGGGAGACTGCGAATGACGCAAGCATCTGATTTGATTGGTGGGTGTAGAAGGACTCGAACCTTCGACCCGCTGATTAAGAGTCAGCTGCTCTACCAACTGAGCTATACACCCGCGCCAAGTCGCCAAGCCGGGGCGTCCATTCACGCCCGCGAGCCAGAAGCACCAAGGGGCCCGCGCCGGGCCCCGATGGCGCGATCATGTAACATCGCCGCTGCGGCCTGTCCAGGCGCCGCCTGCCCACTCACGGCCCGATCAGCAGGTGCTGTCGCTCCGCCAGCGACTCGAGCACCGCCGCCGTGCCCTTGATGACGCAGTGCATGGGGCTCTGCGGCACCACGCACTTTACGCCGATGCGCTGCGTGAGCGCCTGGTCCAGCCGGTCGAGCAGCGCGCCGCCGCCCGTGAGCACGATGCCGCGCCCAGTCACGTCGTCGGCGATCTTCGGCGGCAGGTCCTCGAGCGCGCGCTGGATGAACTCGGCCATCTCGCCGACCGGCCCGCTCAGCGCCTCCGCCATGTCGCGCGGACCCAGCACCACGGTCTTGAGCTTGCCCTGCTTGAGATCGCGGCCCTTGATGTGGATCTCGATCTGCCGGCCGTTGGGCTGCGCCAGCGCCGTGCCGGCCTCGATCTTGATGCGCTCGGCGTTGCCCTCGCCGATCACCAGGCCATGCCGGCGCCGCACGTAGCGCATGATGGCCTCGTCCATGGCGTTGCCCGCGACCCTGAGCGAGCGCGCCTGGGCCACGTTGCCTCCCGCGAGCACGGCGATGTCGGTGGTGCCGCCGCCGATGTCGACCACCATGAACGCCTGGGGTCCGTCGATCGGCAGCCCGGCCCCCAGCGAGGCCGCCACCGGCTCCTCGATCAGATACGCCTTGCGCGCGCCCGCCGACATCGCCGTCTCGTAGACGGCGCGGCGCTCGACCGGCGTGGCGCCGGCCGGCACGCAAATGAGAATGCGCGGGCGGCGGAAACCCAGCATGGTCTTGGCGCGCGAGATGAACTGGCGCAGCATCTCCTCGGTGGCGATGAAGTCGGCGATCACGCCGTCGCGCATGGGCCGCACGATCTCCACCGGCTCGGGCGTGCGCCCGTGCATGGCCTTGGCCCTGAGGCCCACCGCCAGCACCTCGCGCACCCCGCCGCGCACCTGCACGGCCACCACGGAAGGCTCGTCGATGATGATGCCGCGGCCGACCACGTGCACCAGCGTGTTCGCCGTGCCGAGATCGATGGCGATATCGTCGGAGAAAGCGCGCGTCACGCCCGTAATCATGGCTGCCACTGCAAGAATCCCCGCCCCGGCACCGGTGCCCATCGGGCCCGGCCAGGCTCGTGTTGCCGATGGAGCCCCCTACCGGCTCCGCACCCTCACGGATTCCGGTTGAGCGCCAGCAACATAGCCGAACCGCTCCGGTCCGCCAACTGACCAGCGGGCGCGGTTAGCCGGTGGCCATCCAACACGGCATACGTCGTGGCTCACCGTGGGCGCCACGAGGAACCGTCGCGTGGGAGATCCGCGCCTGGATCATGAATCGTGACTTGATGTGGCAGGGCATCGCTCCAATGCCACAGCACCAGGTTTTGAGCAGCTCGGAACTAGGATCCCCGCGGCTCCGCTGGCTAGCATCCGATCCGCGATTGACCAAGATGGCACCGCCCGACCGGTTTCAGCGAGTAGCTTCCAGGGGCAAGCCATGGCGGCCGACGTTACGCCAAGGCGTCTGCGCTCGCTCCCGTTGGTCAGGTCGATGAGATCATCACAGTCCACAGCGTAGGTTACGATGGTGACGGGCGGAACGAGACGAAAGGGAAAGCCCTGATTGAACTCGATAATGGCAGTGTTCAAGTCTAGCGCTAGATAGAGGGCGGGGGTTCCTTTGGCGTTGAACCGGCCCCCGTGGATCCTCGCTCCTTCGCCTGAGAGCGGCGTCCACGACCACCTGGGATTGTGGGCGCGGTAAGCCGCTCCCGCAAACCTCACGCGAAGGCTCCAGTTGCGATGGCGTCGAGGTATGCACGCACGACGGCGGCCTGGTCATTCTTGACGAGCGCCTCGGCGGTTTGATCTCCAAGCGCCGCAATCCCCTGGCCACGATACCAACCCATGGCTTGAGGCATTCCACCCGCCCATGGTTCCACGCGCGTGAGGATCTCCAGCATCTCGCGCAATCGCTGCTGTGTTTTTTGCGCGGACGCCCGTGCGGAGCGCTGCAGGGTCTCCTCAGCAAACCCGAGCGACTGCGCAAGGGCAGCCTTCGTCACATTGAACTCGGCCGCGAGTGTGTCCACGTCAACGTGGCCGCTGCTCGACATGAACCTTGTCGTCGTCTTGAACTTAGTCGTACTGACAGATTTCTTGACTACGCCGCGCTCGCTCTTGCCGGCAGCATGCCGCGGGCCGGACGCGCGCTTGTTGGCACGAGACATGGGCTTCGCCATTGCACACTCGTTTGCTGGTAAACCAATACATTATAGCAGACAAAGCGGTTCAATTCAAATTCCCTCCGGCTTCGGCCCCTGGCAGCGCTGGACAGCCGCCGCCGGGCCCGGTTCACTGCGCGTCGTCCCGGATGCATCAGGGTGTTTGCGTGCTACGCCAGCTTGCCCATCGCCACGGCGGTGTCGGCCATGCGGTTGGAGAAGCCCCATTCGTTGTCGTACCAGGACAGCACCCGCACCAGCCGGCCGTCGACGATCTGCGTCTGCGTCAGGTCGAAGGTGGACGAGTTGGGGTTGTGGTTGAAGTCCACGGACACCAGCGGCTCCTTGGTCACGCCCAGGATGCCCTTGAGTTGCTGCTGGGCGGCGTGCTCCATGGCCTTGTTGATTTCCTCCACGCTGGTCTCGCGGCCGGGGATGAACTTGAGGTCCACCACGGAGACGTTGGGCACGGGCACGCGGATGGCGGTGCCGTCGAGCTTGCCTTTGAGCTCCGGCAGCACGAGCCCGACGGCGGCGGCGGCGCCCGTCGAGGTCGGGATCATATTGATCGCCGCCGCGCGTGCCCGCCGCATATCCTTGTGGGCCTGGTCGAGCACGTTCTGGTCGTTGGTGTAGGCGTGGATCGTGGTCATGAAGCCCGATTTGATGCCGACGAGGTCGTTCAGCACCTTGGCCACGGGCGCCAGGCAGTTGGTGGTGCAGGAGGCGTTGGAGACCACCTTGTGCTCACCCTTCAGCTTGTCGTGGTTGACCCCGTAGACCACGGTCAGGTCAGCGCCCTTCGACGGCGCCGACACCAGCACCCGCTTGGCGCCGGCCTCCAGGTG